>JAPUDQ010000001.1 GCA_027493025.1 Candidatus Saccharimonadota bacterium
TCTCGGAAGTTCTCGATGTCCGCGCCGCAAGCCATCCGTGTTTCGACCGCGTCGTCATCGAGACGGGCTCGCTGGACCTCGTGGGGTTTCAGGTGGGCTACGTCGGCCAAGTGTCGCGCGAAGGATCGGGTGCTCTAGTGACAGTCGAGGGCAGTGCAGTCTTGCGGGTCGTCGTCAACACGTCGGGCGAGCGGTTCTCGCAGTGCGACCCGCGGATAGCGGCTCTATCCACCAGCCACCCTTTGCTCTTGTAGCGGGGTGGCTTTAACCTTTTTTACCAGTATCAGACCTGGTATAAAGAACTCAAAAACCGCACAAAAATGAAGTATATTCTCTCATATTTTTATGCGTACACTTGCGCTCAGGTATCAGAAAAACGTTATGGTTTTGATTCAGTGCTCACCATGATAGTCTATATCTATCATGAATCCATACGAACACATCCCCGACGAAGATATGTCTCCTCAGGAATTTGACATCCAGCAAGCTATCCACAACGGCGAAGACACAGAAGGTATCGAATCGATTGAGATGTTTCTCGCAGCCAAAAAGTCTCTCCACGCACAACTCGAAGACATGATGCAGGGAGAAGGGGAGTCGGACGAAGCGGTCGAGGCATATCTCAACGACCTCCTGATTGAGTCAGCCCAGGGGTTTGCGCACACCGTCCAATCGGCCGAAGCAACCCTAGAAGCCAAACTCGAATTTGGCTCACAGCTCTTGCTACAATCTCTCCTGGAAATCAAACAGCTCTCCGATAAGTACGACTGCGGTATTTTGCTTGACACCAGTTCCGATGCGGCCGACGAACTCATAGAGGCGTTTGAACAAGAACTTATAGAACCTACCAATGATACGGATGAGTTCGAAGTATTCGAACAGACTTTTGGCGCCCTTCATTCGCGCCTCATTGAAATCATGATAAGCCACGCACCTAACAACAAAAACGACCAACGCAGATACAAGCAGATGGAGCTTAAGGCAAAAACGCTCGGCGCCGCAAAAGAAACGGTAAAAATTGCACTCGGCGCAGGCATGGCTGTGTTGGCAATTCGGTTTTTTGATAAGAAATAGCTGCTAGGAGCCATACCGGCAAACCAAAAGAGTCGACGTGGGCGACCAGCTCATTTTATAGGTATTACTTCTGCCTCTTCGATTTTAGCACTATGCCTGGGAATCTCCCTCGCCTATACTCTCAACATAGCAGACAACAGAGGTAGTGTGCTATACTACAAACAAATTAAATAAGGAGTAATCAGAAGTGTCCGAAGATCAGAAGAAGCAACTTCAAACACAACTCTGGAATATTGCCAACGACTTGCGCGGCAAGATGGGCGCCGATGAGTTTCGTGATTATATTCTCGGCTTTATTTTCTACAAATATCTCTCTGAGAAAATCGAACTGTATGCCGATAGTATTCTGAAGCAAGATGGCATTAAGTACGCCGGAATTACCGAAGATACTCCGCAGGCTGAAGAAATTATCGAAGCCGTTCGTGAAGACACGCTCGACAAGCTGGGTTATTTCCTCAAACCAACAGAGCTCTTTACGCGTATCTCCAGCGAAGGTGAAACGCATGATAATCTCATCGAAGAGCTTGAGCGAATTCTGACGAATATTCAAAATAGCACGATGGGTCACGCTAGTGAAGATGATTTTGAAAGCCTCTTCTCGGAAATTGACCTCAATTCGCCAAAACTCGGCAAGACCGTCACGCAGCGCAATGAACTGATTGCAAAAGTTCTCCTCCATCTCAGTAAAATCAATTTTCAGCTGGGTAATAGCGAAATAGACATTCTTGGCGATGCGTATGAATATTTGATTAGCCAGTTTGCGAGTGGAGCAGGTAAGAAAGCAGGCGAGTTCTATACGCCGCAAGAAGTCAGTACAGTACTCGCTCGGCTAGTGACAAGTGGCAAGAAACACCTCAAAAATGTCTACGACCCGACTTGCGGCTCGGGCTCGCTACTTCTGCGTGTAGCTCGCTATGTCGATGATGTCAGTATGTTCTACGGGCAAGAGCTCAACAATACCACCTACAACCTCGCACGCATGAATATGCTACTACACGATGTAAACTACGATCGTTTTGATATCAAGCAGGAAGATACACTTGAGCACCCACAACACTTGCAATACAAATTTGAGGCGATTGTCGCCAACCCGCCCTTTAGTGCTAAATGGTCGGCTGATCCAATATTTCTGCAGGATGAGCGGTTTAGCGGCTACGGCAAGCTTGCACCAAGTAGCAAGGCAGATTTTGCATTCATTCAGCACATGATCTACCAACTTGATGAAAACGGCACACTTGCCGTCGTCATGCCGCACGGCGTTCTATTTCGTGGTGCAGCCGAGGGCGTCATTCGCCAATACCTTATTGAAGAAAAGAATTATCTCGACGCCGTGATTGGTCTGCCGACAAACCTCTTCTTTGGCACAAGTATCCCTGCTAGTATTTTGGTGTTCAAAAAGTGTAAAGAAGTGCCAGAAAATGTGTTATTTATCGACGCCAGCAAGCACTTTGAAAAGGGCAAGAATCAAAACCGTCTTCGCCCAAGTGACATCGACAAAATTATCGAAACATATGCCGAGCGCAAAAAAGAGGACAAATACAGCCATCTCGCCAGCCTCGCAGAAATTAAAGAGAATGACTACAATCTCAACATTCCGCGCTATGTCGATATGTTTGAGGAGGAAGAGGAGATCGATCTCGATGCGGTTGTGGCGGAAATTCGGAAAATTGATGACGAAGCGGGTGAGTTGGACGAGAAAATTAGGCAATATACAAAGGAGCTTGGCATAGAGTCGCCGTTTTAAGCTATGGAGTCGGATAAGATATATGTACTTAAACAAAAACACTGGGTGCGTTCAGGCAGGTCAAACATAGAATTACTGTGTCCAAACGACATGACACCAATGCGTCAGCTGGAAGACGAATGGGGCGTCGTTGGTTTTGTCGATGGCTGTACGGTGATGTGCCCAGATTGCGGCTTTGAATATAAACTGAAAGTTAAGCTAGATATCGCAAAAAGCGATGTTTTGAGTATGTTAGATGCCCAAAAATTCCAGAAAATGGAGATGATTGATGTAGATGGCATCAATACACCTGTCCTAAAGAAAAAAGTATCCACGGAGGATGAAAAATACTTTGCAAGCGTGCAGATAAATGAATCGAGACGTGGTCCTCAGTTGGTAGTTTACGCAGGAAAGAAAGGGCAGAAAGAAAAAGCTCAGATTTTCGTCACTCCCGAAACAAAAAAGATGTCTTTTGACCATAAAGATGCAAAGCCAACAGATATATTCACAAAGATTACAGCTGAATTTATTGATGAATCAGTAAGTGAGATACGAAAAAGCTAACTTATATAAACATCCTCTGCAAAAGTGATATTTTGAATTTCCTTGCGCTTGTGAGCTTTGTTTCTTCCGATTTAATCTTGTTATCCATAGCAGAAAGAAGGTCGGCTATTTTTCGCTGCTCTTCGTCGCACGGATACGGGAGCAGCATATCGTAAAAGTCTGCCGTCATAATATTCATTCGGTCATGACGAGCTCCAGAATTGGCGACACTCTTCAGATAATCGTGCCAGTAACTTGTGCTAAAGTATTGCTCGTAAAATCTCTCACATGCGCCATCCAGGCGAAAGACTGAGTAAAGTGGTGACATCACGCCCAATTGTAGATGATTGCGTTTAATAGGTCCGACTGGCGCGTTTACCGAAATACGTGGATTATACACAAAGTCACCGACCGACACGACATAATATCCCAGTAAATTATTCTGGTTAGCGATATCTTTATCAAAATAACCCAACTGGCTCACGATACCTTCAGCTGCAGAGTTTGTGAGGACAAATTTTACTGAATTATCGCTATTCTTTTTGGTGATTCGATTCGAGATATCCCTAAGCCTCTTCTCCTCCCATCCAGGATACTTCTCACCATTCTCATTCCTAA
>JAPUDQ010000002.1 GCA_027493025.1 Candidatus Saccharimonadota bacterium
AAACTGCGAGTGCACAAGCAGCCAGTTATTGGATAGATGGCAGTGCGAGGGTAGAAGATCGTACTGTTCTAGGTGGCGGCTCAACTGACCAAGTGCCGGTCGTCGTAAGAGGGAATGTCAATCAATCAGCTACAAATCCTCTCATCCAGTTTCAAGATAACACCACCGGTGAAGTTGCCCGCTTGCAGGCCGGCTATGGTGAGAATATATTCCTAGGCAACCATACCGGCAGCGGTAATACTGGGAGTTACAACACCGCTATGGGATCGCATGCCTTAGAGGTAAACACTGGCAGTAACAATACCGCGTTTGGAGAAAACGCCCTACGCTCTAACACCTCTGGACAGAATAATGTGGCAGTAGGCGGCGGTGCCCTCTATAACGCGACGACAGCACAAGGGATAACGGCTATCGGTCGTAATAGTCTACTAACCCTCACGACCGGTGACTGGAATACGGCAGTTGGCTTAGAGGCGCTTTTTAGCACAACGACAGGATATGGCAACGTCGGCGTAGGCACCGGAGCACTGCAAGACAATACCGAAGGTAATGGAAATGTTGCCGTTGGCAATCACGCATTATGGAAAAACACCACTGCCTCAAGCACGACAGCCGTAGGCACAAATGCACTAGAAAACAACACCACTGGAGGCTACAACACGGCCCATGGCGCTCAGGCGCTCAGAGCAAATACGACAGGCTCAGGAAATACAGCTGTTGGCGAAAGCGCCCTCGCCTTAAATACGATCGGTAATTATAGTACGGCCGTTGGTGCTTCCGCTTTAAGTGCTGCCACCACAACCGCTACCAATAATACCGCCGTAGGCGCAGGCGCGCTTCGACTAACCACTACTGGTGCATTCAATACAGCGCTAGGCGCAGGCGCGCTGATCATAAACACTACGGGGTCTCAAAATACCGCTAGTGGCATAAGCGCCTTAGCTTCCAACACGACTGGATCAGACAATGTTGCTATAGGGTATGATTCTTTATACAGCAACAATGCCGGTAGCGGTAACGTAGCTATAGGTGATAATGCACTTTTTCTCAATACGACTGGCAATAACAACGTTGCCGTAGGGTATAACGCCGGTAATCAAGACCAAGGAGGAGCATTCAAGACACCTGCCAACATCGGCGCTTCTACTGCAATCGGCCACCACGCACAAGTACAGGACAGTAACTGTCTTGTTTTGGGTTCAGTGGACGTAGATACACGCGTTGGTATCGGCACCACGATTCCGCGAAACACCTTTAGCGTCAGTCCTGTCATCCATGATGACGGGACCGCTGCCGTGACGACCGCCGGGGCCGTAGTAACTGGTACAAATACGAACTGGCCTACCTGGCTCGCAGGATATCACTTTATTTTTGCCAATGGCCAATCAGCCATGATCGCGAGCGTACAGAGCGCCACTCAGTTAACCCTCGCTACAAGTTTGCCCGTTATATCAGCCCAAGCATATCGAATTCATACGGCAGGATTTAATGTAACAAGTACTGGTCGAGTAGGTATCCGTACAGCCAATCCTACCTATGACTTTCAAGTGCAGGGTACTATGTATAGTGATCGAATACATGGTGGATATATCGTACAACAGGGGCGCTATACAAGCGGAACGGATACTACGTATAATGGACAATGGACGAGGATAATGTCCACCTCTATCACAGCTCAGTATCAAGACGTTCGCACCATCGCTATGCTTACTTCAGTTGGCGAATCAGGTTTTATGGATAGAGTCATGATTGATATAAAGGTTAAACAGCAATCTGCGCTTGGATCGCCGCCAAATGTCTCTGTTCTTCTAAGCAATGTTATCGCGATTAATCCCGCGGATGTTAGTGCCGTTATCACCGAAAACAGTACAACAAGATCAACGGTTGAACTATGGCTACGTGTCCAACGTGAATACCAGATGTCTAACATTTCTCAAGTTATGAATACCTATGGAAACGCAGAGTGGCAATACGACCAACCATTCCAAGCTACGTTACCAACAGGAACGGCTGTTGGGTCTATGTACGCCGCAGATACAGCAGAATGGTCGTCAACTGTCCCTGCATCGATTACGAGTACGGGCATTAAAGGTCAAAAAGCGTACGACGCAAACTACTTGTATATCTGTGTTGCTGATAATACATGGCGACGCACTGCGCTAAGCACTTGGTAAGCTGAGAGTACACATAAATACCGCGTCTTATCGCGGTATTTATGTGTACATGAACCAAACAGTTTATCGACGAAAACGCTTAATCTGATCAACAATAAACTTTCCCATCAAGGCTGGCGAGGAATATTTACCTACATTCATCGCAATTTGGTTAACGTTCTCGACCGCATGCTGAGCCGTATCCGCAACCGCTTTTATCTGCCGGCTAACCTTTATCAAAATAATTGTTAAAACAATCGAAAGAATCAAAAAAATAGCTAATACGACCGATAAGATAATCACTAAAATTTCCGCAGCATTTGACATCATGCACTCCTTTTATTCATAAAAACACCGGGGGTGTTATGGTAAGTATACCATGCCACGCCCCGGAGTTATATGCGCTATATTGATTAGACAGCGCGGCGACCGCGAATCATACCCATAATAAAGAGTAGGATCATCGCACCGATAAGCGCAACGATAAAGCTCCATAGACTAAAGCCAGTCGTTCCAGAGATGCCAAGCAAAGGCAACAAGAGATTACCGATGACTGCACCGACAATACCAACAACAATGTTAGCAAGCAAGCCCATAGATGCGTCAGTCTTCATAAACATTGATGCTACCCATCCAGCAAGACCACCGATAATGATTGCTGGTAAAATTCCGCCCATATTAACTTCCATGTAGTAACTCCTTTATTTGTTATGTACATAGTGTACCAACCAGAAGCCCCAAAGAATGTGTGCTAGATTACAAATCTCTGTTTTTATGACAACACCACTTTTACAGAGGTGATGCGGTATTTTTTAATCGTTCTGCCAAGAATTTTTGGAGTTCTGGTCCTAGATCTTCGTGTTTTAAAGCAAAATCAAATACCGTCTTAAGGTATTCAAGTTTATCCCCCGTATCATACCGATGACTATTCTCAGGGGTACAGCCATAAAAATCATAGCCATCTTGAAGCATGGGTGCAATCAGACCGTCCGAAACGTAAAATTCTTGTCCGGGCTGTAGAGCTTCCATGCCTCGATCAATGTAATTCAAAATACTAGGTTCAAAAATAAAGCTGCTGACGTGTGCATAATCGCTCGGAGCTTTTTCTCGCCCTGGTTTTTCAATCATACTATCAACATGCAGTATGCCAGGTCGCACTTCTGTGCCACCAAAAATCCCGTAACTCTCGTATTCTTTATCAGTTTTAACTCGTATACAGTTCAAGATTCCCCCACCGAGTTCCATGTATCGGTCAATCAGTTGTGTAAAGGTGTTGGGTTTTGATACGACAATATCATCGGCAAATAGATAGACAAATGGCTCATCATCGTCGATAAGATGTCGCGCATTGGCGAGCGGGGTTGCATTGCCATATGGGCCTTTTTGACGGATATAGACAAAGTTCGCCATATCGGCCAGTTCATGCATCTCATCGATATAGTGCTGCTTTTTTGGACCGCCAGCACGGAGGTTGTTGAGCAGGTCTTCATTGGGGATATCAAAATGATCCTCAATGGCTCGCTTGTTACTACTTCCCACAATAATCACATCTCTTATCCCAGCCTCAACTAAATCCTCAACGAGATATTGAATGACTGGCTTATCAACAATCGGTAGCATCTCCTTGGGCATTGCTTTGGTCTGCGGTAAAAATCGCGTACCAAATCCCGCAGCCGCAATAACAGCTTTGGTAGGTCGTCTCATATCATTCCTCCTTTAGATTTGTTCTCGAATCAGCTTTTGCGCTAGTGCTGGATTTGCTTTTCCCGCTGATCGTTTCATAACCTGTCCCACTAAAAATCCAATCGCTTTATCATTGCCTGTTTTGATGTCCGCTATGGCAGCAGCGGCAGATGGGTCTGCTAAAACCTCCGCAACGATTGCCGCAATAGCGCCTTCATCGCTGACCTGGATAAGATTTTTCTCAGTCGCAATATCGCGGGGTGATTGGCTGGTCTCCAACATCATCATAAAAACGTCTTTGGCTGCTGATGAATTCAGCTCATTTTTTTCTACCATATCAGATAGTTCGATAAAGGCATTATCCTCAAGCGGCGTAGCGTTTTCCTCGACTCGGCTAAGCAATGCCTCGTCTGCTGGGATCATCGCAAACCACAATGCGACTCGTCGAGCCGTTGTTTTGCCAGCCGTTTCATAGAGTCGTTTAATGAGCGTGCTGGCTTGACGAGAATTACGCGATCCTAAAAGTCCACTTACAACCGTACTGTCAAGTCCAAGTTCAGAATATAGTTGCCGATACTCATCCGGTAACGTCGGCATCTCAACTCTGACCTTTTCGACTTGCTCTTTTGTCAACCGCACGGGCGGCAAATCAGCATCTGGAAAATACCGATAATCATGCGCGTTCTCTTTGCTGCGCTGTGAACATGTTATCTGTTTTTCGTCGCTCCATCCACGTGTTTCCTGTGTCACTACCTGACCAGCCTCGAGAAGTTCGATCTGGCGATGAATCTCGTATTCAGCTGCTTTTTCTACCGAACGAAATGAATTAAGATTCTTGGTCTCCGTTCGTGTGCCGAGATCATCAGTTTTACTAACCGATACATTGATATCAAAACGCATATTGCCGTTATAGAGATCACCGTTTGTCACATCGGCATACGTCATCAGTAAATATAGCTCTTGAGCGTAGGTTTTCGCTTCTGCTGGACTGTGCATATCTGGCTCAGATACGATCTCAATCAACGGCGTACCGGCCCGATTTAGATCAACCAGGGAATAATCTTTGCCTGCCGGATGAGTCAGCTTACCAGCATCCGCTTCAAGATGGGCGTGGTGGATACGCACCACATGCTTTGTACCATCGGGGAGAGCAAGACACACTGATCCGTGTCCAATAATTGGCTCCGCGAGTTGTGTTATCTGATACCCGAGCGGCAAATCTGGATAAAAATAGTGTTTTCGCTCAAACCGGCTTAACTCTGGTATTTCCGCGTTCAAAGCAATACCCGCTCGAATCGCAAGCTGCACCGCTTCGGCATTTAGTACCGGTAGTACGCCCGGTAGCCCAAAACAAAGAGGACTAACAGTCGTATTGGGCTCTTTGTAGGTTGCGTCATTATCCGCAGCGGCAAATAGCTTTGTTTTAGTCTTAAGCTGGACGTGACATTCAATACCGATTGTCGGCGTATATCCGCTATAGCTCATATTGCCCCCAGATCACGCAAGGCTCGTTTAAAGCTCGCAAGGGCTTTTTTTGCAATCAAAGGATTGATTGAAACTGACTGCTCATGAGCGATCCGGTTGCGTAGTTTATGGGACGCCCATACTGCTTCTCGCTTAGAAAATACTCGACTGGCGGCTGTCATGCGCTCGCCCATCGTTTCTCCTTTATAGCCTGATTCTTTTAAGGCTTTGTCCAATAATTTGTCTGCCTGGAGCACGGCAAACTGGAGCACTCGAGAATCTTTGGCATTAATGATTGACTGCTCGATATCAAGCCATTGTTTTTGGTATTCTTCGACCTTGAGCGAACGTGAACCCTTTTTGCTCATTGCCATAATCATCATTAGTCCAACACCCACAACAATGACGCCAGCAAACATTGCCAGAATAACACTATCCATTCATCCCCTCCCAAATTTTAGCAGCTTCTAATAACGCAAAATCGGACCGCATCGGCGACAAAATCTGTAGCCCAACAGGTAATCCAGCAGCCGTCCTGCCAACGGGAATACTTATGGCGGGAAGACCAGCTAAGCTGGCAGGAACAGTCATAATATCAGCCATATACATCTGAAGTGGGTCATTGATATTCTCACCTAAGCGAAAAGCAGGAGTCGGTGCGACAGGCCCAATCAAAATATCATATGATTCAAACGCCTTAGCAAAATCGTTAATTATCAGCGTGCGAACCGTCTGTGCCTTTTTATAGTACGCATCATAATACCCACTCGAAAGTACATAATTACCAATCAAAATACGCCGTTTGTTTTCATCCATGAATCCTTCACTACGGCTGCTATGATACGATTCCTGTATAGAATCAGTCGTCCGAGATAAGCCATAGCGAAGCCCGTCATAACGAGCCAGGTTAGAAGAAAGCTCAGCAGGTATCACGATGTAATAAACCGCTAAGGCATAGGGCAGCGTTGGAAGCGATACAGGAACAACTCGATGACCAGCCTCTTTTGCCCACGCGACTGCCGCTTGTACTAGTTGTGTAACCTCAGGGTCAACACTGCTACTCATGAATTCTTGGATAATTCCGATATTCAGCGGCGTTTTAATAGCTGGTATTTTCTCAACAGAAACCGTTGTTGAATCATGCACATCTACCCCGCGCAGACAATCATACACAAGCGTTGCATCGTCGAGCGTTGTCGTGATCGTACCAACAACATCAGTGCTGCTCGCCATCGCAACAACACCATATCGGCTAACGGAACCGTAGGTTGGTTTAAGTCCAACAACCCCATTGTAACTAGCTGGCTGCCGAATAGAACCGCCCGTGTCCGATCCAAGTGCAAACGGCACAATCCCAGCCGCAACCGCGACTGCTGAGCCACCTGAACTTCCGCCCGCTACCCGTTCAGCATCCGCGATGTTTTTGGTTGGCCCAAAAAAGGAGTTCTCCGTACTTCCACCATGAGCAAATGCATCCAAGTTTGTTTTTCCTATACAAATAGCGCCTTCCGCCTCAAGTTTATCGATCACCGTTGCCTGATACGGTGCAACGAATGTATCAAGCATATGAGCACTCGCCGTTGTTCGGCTATCGAGCGTCAAGATATTATCTTTGGCAAGAAAGGGCACTCCAGCCAACCGACCAACATCTTCGCCATTTGCTCGTTTTCTGTCAATATCTTTTGCGCAAGCAAGAGCTCGTTTCTCGATAACTTCTAGAACCGCATTATAGGGATCGTCCTTTGCTCGCTGAATCGCCGCTTCAACAATCGAAACCACTGAGCTGCCTGACCTGAGGCTGTCTCGTATCTCACCTATTGTCATAATACTCGCCCCACCTTAACCTGACCACTTTCTGAGGCCGGCGCACTTCGAAGCAAATCTTCTCGATTGACACCATAGTCCTTTATCGTATCCGTACGCATAACGTTTTCTAGGCCACCAACCTGATAGGTAGGCTCAATTCCGGTTGTATCAACTTCATTTAACTGCTCAAAATAACCAAGTATCTCGCTCAATTGTGTGCGCATCTGCTCTGCCTCTTGATCTGTAATCGATAAGGCTGATAACGTCGCAAGATGTTTGACATCATTAATAGAAATCGCATTCATATTGTTCAATTATATCATCAACTTATCGATAATACGGACTGCTATCATCCTCATAGATATCATAGGAGTCGTCATATTTTTTATTGTCATCATAAGAATCACTATAGCCGACGGAAAGCTTGTAACATTTTTCCCCTTTCGGATGAATAGAGAATGCTGCATAGGCCGTATAGTCATCAACGGGATATCCTACGCTTTCATGATCTGTTTTGCCAGCAAACCTAGCGCACAATTCATATCGCTTCTCGCCACTGCGTGTATAAGTATAGCGATATATACGATTTTTGGTCGTTTTTTGCAAGTCTTCAAGCTGATCAAGACTTTTCGGCAACTCTCGTCTATCTACATAATACGCCTCGATACTTGTCTGAATAGACTGTAGGTCGTGTTCAGCACGGCTATCACGCACTTCTTCCTGAACACGAGGTACTCCAGTAACAAAAAGTCCCGTCATCACCACAACACCAATAGCAGCAAATACCCCAACGAATTTCTTGGCAGATCGTGCTTGAAAACTATAGACACGAGCTAGCCAACTCATAAGCGCAGCTACCACTAAACTTGGGAGAACAATTCGCACCAAGCCATCACTTGCGTCTTCATATATGCCGAGTATGATGCGTATGGCTACATACAGCGCAACAAAGATCGCCGCAATAACTCCAAGGATCATCATGACGCGATAACATCCGACCATAATCTTATGAATAAGCCGCTCACGCGTTGCTGGATATCGTTTGAGCTCACGTTCAGTTCGCAGATATAGCAACACAGTCACGGGAATCCATACCAACAATGTCGTAGCAACCCAGATTGAAGCCTCGCCAAAAAAATGCGGTGAACCATCCCCTTGCAAACCCTTAAGATGATTAAACATTGCAAATATGCCATAGCTAATCATCGTTGATGTTATCAATAATCCGAGAACTGCTAGAGATATTTCAAGCCCATACCAGCTCATTCCGGATATAACCCGACGAGCAATTATTTGCGGTGAACGCCTTGACGACTTAGACACAACACTATCTGATTGACTCACTGAGGTTCGTGTAGGTTCGGTAGTCTCTGATGTATGATTATTGGTATCCATGATTTCCTTTCATATTAGATAATGATGCGCCCAGTTACCATTACCCGCTACGTTTAATTTCTTCAATCATATCCCTCAGCTCGGCTGCCTTTTCAAACTCGAGATTTGCGGCTGCAAATTCCATTTGTCCCATAAGCTCTTTGATAAGTGCCGGATATTCATCACGAGGAATCTTTTTGAGATCCAGCTTCTTTTTCGTATCTTCTTTGTGTGGAATGATAGCCCGCAAGCCTTCGTCAACTTCTTTGGCAATACTATGAGGCGTGATGCCATGTTTGATGTTAAATGCCTCTTGAATACCGCGTCGACGATTAGTTTCGTCGATCGCAAACTTCATACTATCAGTCATCACATCAGCATACATCAAGACTTGTCCGCGCTCATGTCGAGCCGCTCGACCGATAGTCTGAATAAGCGCCGAACTTGACCGCAAAAAACCCTCTTTGTCGGCGTCCATAATTGCCACCAAACTTACTTCCGGTAAATCCAAGCCCTCACGCAGCAGATTAATCCCGACAAGCACGTCATACACCCCAAGACGTAAATCGCGCAAAATATCACCGCGCTCCAATGTATCGATATCGCTGTGGATATAGGCCGTCTTGATTGATAACTCTTGAAGATACGAGCTAAGGTCTTCTGCCATACGCTTTGTGAGCGTGGTCACCAGTATCCGTTCACTTTTACCAATCCGGTCCCGTATCTCTTTGAGTAAATCATCAATCTGCCCCTCGGTCGGACGGACGATAATCTCCGGATCAAGTAACCCCGTTGGTCGGATCACTTGTTGTGCTGGCTCTGGCGTACGTGATAATTCGTACGGTCCAGGAGTCGCCGACACATAGATGACGGTATTGATATGACGCTCAAACTCCGAGAACGTTAGAGGTCGGTTATCAAGTGCGCTGGGCAAACGAAAACCATGCTCAACCAGCACCTCTTTGCGCGCCCGATCACCATTGTACATCCCGCGTACCTGCGGAATCGTCATGTGACTTTCATCAATAAGCAGCAAGAAATCATCAGGAAAATAGTCCATGAGGGTAGCTGGCTGTGCTCCCGGCTCACGATTTGTTAGATATCGACTATAGTTTTCAATGCCTTTGACAAACCCTGTTTCTTCAAGCATCTCCAAATCATATCGTGTTCGTTGCTCAATTCGCTGCGCCTCAAGAAGCTTATTATGTTTCTCAAACCACGTCAGTCTCTCCTGTAGCTCATCTTTGATATGAAAAATAGCTCGTTCCAGTTTCGTCTTTGGTGTCACATAGTGTGAGCCAGGAAATATTTTGATTTCTTCAGGTTCCTGGACAATCTCCCCTGTTAACGGGTTTATTTCTGTAATCCGATCGACTTCATCACCAAAAAACTCAATCCGATAGGCATCCTCACCACCACTCGGTATCACATCCACCGTATCCCCTCGTACCCGAAAGGTACTCCGACCAAAATCAATGTCATTACGTTTATACTGGATGTCGGTCAGATGCCGCAAAAACTTATCACGATTGCGTCGTTCTCCACGTCGTATACCAATCGCCATTTCACCATAGTCCTCAACCGAGCCAATACCATAAATACAGCTGACACTCGCCACGATAATAACATCACGCCTTGATAATAGCGAAGCGGTCGCCGCATGCCGCAAACGATCGATTTCTTCGTTGATGCGGCTATCTTTTTCGATATAGGTATCTGAGCTTGCAATATAGGCTTCTGGTTGATAGTAATCAAAATAACTGACAAAATAATGAACCTCATTTTCAGGGAAAAAAGCCTTAAATTCCGAGAATAATTGGGCTGCCAGCGTCTTATTGTGGGCAAGTACCAGGGTAGGCACATTACGAGCTTGGATAAGATTCGCCATTGTGAATGTTTTGCCTGAACCCGTCACGCCAAGCAATGTCTGCTCTTTTTGGCCATTTTGCAAGCCTTCAAGCAACTGAGCAATCGCCGTTGGTTGATCGCCTGTCGGTTGATACGCACTTTGTAACGTCAGATTTGGCACAACTTTAGTATACCAGTCTCCCGAACATTTTACCGCACCTACCGCTTGACATCCCGAATCATAACCAATATGGTATACTACCTATATATGTCACAAAAAACTGAAAAAAGGGTTTGGCTGCCCGATGCCCAGACCGTAAAAGCTATTGCCAATTCCGCATCGCATCTTCGGACGAGCGAGGAAGAGTTTGAAAAAGCCTTTCGTCTGCTCAAAAAATACCCGCGACGAGTGACTATTTTTGGCTCCGCTCGAAATGGTCCACAAAACGTTTACTATAAACAAGCCTATAAACTAGCTGCCACGCTCGCGAACGAAGGATATACTATTGTGACTGGCGGAGGTGGTGGTATCATGGAGGCCGCCAGCAAAGGAGCTCATGATGCGAAGGGCTCGGTCGTCGGCTTTAATATCATCTTGCCCCATGAACAAAAGCTTAACCCCTATACGACCGATCATCTCGCCTTTCATTATTTTTTTACGCGCAAAGTCATGATGACCTTTTACGCACACGCCTATGTCTATTTTCCAGGCGGCTATGGTACACTCGATGAGCTTTTCGAGGTTATGACACTCATGCAAACGCATAAAATGCCTAGCGCGCCTGTGCTTCTCGTTGGTAGCGAATACTGGAGCAACCTCAATGCGCTTATTCGTAAAGAACTTTTACATGATGGCTATATTTCTCCCGGTGACGAAAAAATTTACCAAATTATTGACGATCCAGACCTCATCGTCAGTATTATCAATGCCGACTATTCATAACCCGAGCTCGACATACCGTCGAGCTCTAAAAGAGGGGGGGCGATAAGTCCCCCTCTTTGACTACGCTTCGCTTCGTGATTACCCTCTCAATATTGTATCTGTTATATCGGAGTCAATCCGAATATAACAGATTATTCGTTAATCGACATACGCTAACGCGTATGTCGAGTTGGGGTCATTCATAATTAAAACCAAGCCGCGCAAGAATAATTCGCCTCATGGATGGCTGTTCGAGGTACCGAGCTAAAAGCTCTCGCTCTAGTTCACGTCGCATATAGCGTAATGATCGTCGTTCATAGGACGTATTATTAGATTCATCGATACTTAGGTCTACGATATTAGCCCCAACCACCTCATCACTATTTTTAGCCATATGCCCATAGTTACGCCATAAACCAAGCTTTGGTTCAATTTGCGCGAGCATATCATTAGCAATGTAGTACAACCAGTCCTGCTCATCCATGTAGCCAACTGCGGGCGCTGTATCACGCCGAGCGAGCGAGGCGTGAACCCCGCGATAATGAAGCTGACTAGCGCCTACTGAAACATGACCACTTGATGAACGAGCAAGTATAGACGCGACATAGGCTCCATAGTGCTTGCCGGTTTGATGATATTTTATAAGACTATTCACTGCTTGAATTTCACCTATATAATGCAGGAGCAAACTCATAGTTCTAAGCGTATAACCGCGAATTACCTTCTCAGCAGTGGGCGCTATAGCAACAATCCCCATTTCTTTACTGTGCAACACCAGGTTATGTCGCTTTAGAGAACGAGCGAGCGGAACTATCAGCGCTGCACGATCTAGATAGACCACCTCCAGTCGTCTGGTTTCAAAATCAGCCGCCGTCAGCTGCTCATACTTTTCCAATAACAGTGCGTTCCATCGTTTCGTCTCAATATAACGAGCTATCGCTATCAGCTGCGTCATCGACTCACGTCGAACCAGACTACCAACCGAACGATAGCCCAGCGCTTTCATCGTTTTCTTTGGAGGGTGATCGCTCAAAATTTTCTTTATGACACTGGTTTTTATCACCCAGCATGGATTAACAAACAGCCGCTTCGCTGTCTTTAAAATACGTGGCGTCATCTCACTTACGGCATCAGCGTGACTACCGCCGATCGCCGCCGCAAGCTGATCATTACTGATCACCGCTTTGGTGCGCAATGTTCGATAGAATTCTCGGCTAGTCGTATCGTGCGGGTCCAACCCTAGCTCATAGTGGAGCCGGGCTATCTGCGTCGCCATATCACCGAGCAATCGAACATCAACCGCTATATCAAAGTTGCCGCGCTCTAACTCATGAAGCATCAATGAGATACTACGTGTATCAGAACCTAACAGTTCGCTCAGGTGTCGAGACATAGCTATTTAGATAAGCGCCTTTCCCGCACTACCAAACGCTTCAATCTTTTCCTCAACAATCCTTTGTACTGCATCATAGACATACGGCATCAGTTTCACGACGGCATATTCGTTGGGGTTATCGGCTAGTACCTTTTCAAGAGAGGTCCGAAACGCGTAACGCATATCACTGTTAATATTAACTTTGCTGACTCCAATCCTAGCTGCTTCTTCAAAATAATGGAGAGGTGTACCACTGCCTCCATGCAGTGATATCTGACAATCAATTGTTTCACGAATTGATTTGAGTAGCTCTAGGTCAAGTTTTTTTGGAACAGGATATTTGCCATGAAGATTACCAATTGCTGCGGCAAAGGTATCAATACCGGTTGCCTCTACAAACGCTTTTGCATCATCCGGCGTACTAAAGGTTTTTTTAATCTCAGCATAGTCAATTGCTTCCTCGTGGACATTGCTACTACCGCCAAAATAATGCGGTTCACTTTCGACAAGCGCACCCGTAAAGCGCGCATACTCGACCACTTCTTTTGTCCTCGTAATAATTTCATCAGCTGAGGCCTCGTGATTGGCCTGAGAAATATCAATATGCACAAACTCATAACCCTCATCAATCGCTCGCTTGCAGTCATCAACTGAAGGACTGTGATCAAGGTTGAGATACATCTCAATACCATATTCCGCTTTATAGTTATCAACCATGTCACGAATGTTTTCAAGTCCGAGCGCTTTTACTTCGCCATCACTTACCTCTACAAGCACCGGCGCATGTTTAGCTTGAGCAGCCCGCGCGACGGCAATCAATGTCTCCTGGTTATCAATATTAAATGCCCCAACCGCAAAATGCTGCTGACGAGATCGCTGCATGAGATGACGGGCATGGATGCAATTTTCACGAATTTGTTTGATTGATTGACTCATTATTTCATCTCCTTTGCCTTGTAACTTGCTGGCGCCTTTTCCAGCCACTCGCGTAACTCACGCATCGAGAGTAGGCCTTCGTGCGAGCCCGGATACAGGACTACACTGGCTGGTACAATCGGAGCGAGCTGCAGGGCACTCTCTAAGCTATGGCCTTTAATAAGCGCCGCCACGAAGGTGCTTGCATAGGCATCGCCACAACCAGTGCGCTCTACTGGTGGCGCAATATCCGGATAAATCGGCATATACAGCCGCTGCCCGCCATCGCTCGCATAACTTCCCTTCGGTCCATCAGTAATCATCACAAACCGTGGCCCCAGTAGGTGAAGTTTGTCAAGCAGTTCATGAACATTCTCATATGTCCCACCAGAAACCCTCACCGCTTCCTCGCGATTCAACACCAAGATTTCAGCTCGCTGGTAGATGGCTGCTAAACGTTTTGCGCCACATTTTATCTGGTAGGTTCCTGGCTGAAACGCGAGCTTTACCTCCGGATTTCGTTCGAGCCAGTCGGCAATATCCTCATGAAAATCAAGCGCGTTTTCCGCAAGTGACGAAAGATATATCCAGCGCGGTATTTCCGATGTGGTCAGATGCGGCCAATGATACCGATATTGTTCGTGATTCGTCAGAATTGTACGATCATTTTTGTACCATAAAATATAATGATTATTGGTGCGTTTTCCATGCTGAAGCTTTATAAATTCAGTATCCACTTTCTTACGTTCCAGCGTTGCAATTACTTTGCGACCGCGATCATCATTGCCGATATTGGCGATCAACGCTGTTTTAAGACCTAGTTTTGCAAAGTTCACACTCGCATTGGCTGCATTACCAACACCATAGACAACTGTCGAAGAAGTATAGGGTAGCTTCTCCCCGTACGGTACTTCAAGCATCGCGTGTTCGCCATCTTTTTTGAGCGAAATTGCGGACTCGTCGAGCCGGATAAAATCATCAATCGCCGCATCCCCAACCGCTATCACATCGTATTCATAGATTTGTTTGTTACTCATGTCATCCTCCTTGGTGATATTTCGGGGTTATTTCACAAAACGATCGGACTGATTTAGCAATTTGTAACGCCGAGAGACCGAACGCATCGAGTAGCTCGTCCGTTGTCCCTGACTCACCAAATTTGTCCTGCACACCTAGGCGCATTACGGGCAAAGGAAGTCGCTCAGCGGTTAATTCTGTCACTGCGCTACCAAATCCCGCAGCTATCTGTCCTTCTTCAACTGTCACCGCACGACCGGTTTTTTTGACGCTCATAAGGATCGTGTCAGCATCCAGTGGTTTAATGGTTGGAACATGGATGATTTCAGCAGCAATACCCTGTTCATCAAGCTGTTTCGCCGCCAACAAGCACTGGTAGGTCATAATACCGGTTGAGAGTATCGTTACATCATGCCCCTCCCGTAGTACATACGCACGCCCAAGCTCAAACGGTGAATCATGCGTGGTATAGACGGGTGTTGACTCACGAGACAGACGTAGATAACTCGGTGTTTTCATAACCGCGAGGGCGAGTGTCGCTTTTTCAGCCTCCACGCTATCAGCCGGCGCTACCACGGTCATATGCGGTAATGAGCGCATCAAGGCAATGTCTTCAAGCATCTGATGGGTGGCGCCGTCTGCTCCAACCGAAAAGCCAGCGTGAGAACCGACAATACAGACCGGACGTTCATTTAGGCAAACTGTGGTTCGGATTTGTTCCCAATTTCGTCCCGGACTAAACGCCGCATAACTCCCTACAAATGGTTTCTTATCCTGAGCCGCCAGACCAGCCGCCACTGTAACCATATTTTGTTCAGCAATACCTACTTGAATAAACCGATCACCAAATCGCTTTTGAAATGCACCCATTTGCACCGAGTCCGTCAGATCCGCACACAGGGCGACCACTGTCTCATCAGCTTCACCGGCTCGTACTAGACCACGACCAAAACCTTTGCGCATTGTTTCTCGCACGATACTATCACTGCCAATCGCCTCAGCCAACGAGAAACCGCTCATCGCTTAGCTCCATCCGGTATTGTACCCGCCAGAGTCCGCAGCTTTGCCAGCGCCTCTTTTGCTTGGTCGCTATTTGGCGGGGTGCCATGCCAATGATAGTCATACTCCATAAAGTCTACCCCTTTGCCTGGTATTGTATGCGCAATGATGACACTTGGCCGAGTCGTAATCGCTCGCGCCATGGAACACGCATCGATAACACTCTCGACATTATTGCCGTCTATTTCAATCACCTGCCAGCCAAAACTCTCCCATTTTTGTCGGAGATTCTCAAGCGGCATAACCTCTTCTGTGGTCCCATCCGTCTGAATACTATTCCTATCAACAAGAGCGACCACATTATGAAGCGAGTATTTCGCTGCAAACATCGCCGCTTCCCAATTATTGCCTTCATTGAGCTCACCATCACCCAAGATAACATATACCCAACGATCGGTTTGTTTATCGAGCTTCAGAATACTATAGGCCATACCAGCTGCCTGACTAAGGCCACTACCGAGCGGTCCGCTAGTGGTCTCAACTCCTGGCAGCCGCGTTCGCTCCGGATGACCCTGTAGCCGACTGCCAAATTTGCGTAACGTTTGGAGTTCCCTGAGAGGAAAATAGCCTGCTCGCGCCATAGCTGCATAGCGTATGGGCGCTGTATGACCATTACTCGTTATCAAAATATCCCGCTCCTCCCAGTCTGGCCGAGATGGATCGTGTTGCAAAATATCAAAATACAGCGCCGCATATATATCTGCAAGCCCTAACGGTCCAGCACTATGCCCAGACCCAGCCTCAACAAGCATCCGAATTACGTCTTCTCGTAACGTCATCGCCATACGCTGCAACTGCGCCACTGTATGTTTCCCACTCCCACTCATATATCCTTATTTTACCATAAGAGACATAGAGAAATAGAAACTATCTTTTTACATTCACATTATGAAACATGGTTACACAACTCTTCATATGCTGCTTGTGGCTCATCCGCATTCTGAATTGCTCCACCCACATTCAGTACGTCAACACCGCCCTCCGCAAGCTGAGCAATGTTCGTTGTGTTAACACCGCCATCCCAGCCAATTTCAATAGCTGGTTTAATCGCTCGAATTTCGGGAATTTTTTCGAGATACTCCAGCTGCGTCGTACCACCAAATTGACCGAGCGTTCCCGAAAAAATCAATACATGATCGGCTACTTCGATACAGTCATACACCGACGCTATCGAAGTCTCCGGCAGCAATGCGACCCCAGCCCGTATTCCAAAACGTTGAATATGCCGGATAAATCCCGCAATATCACCTTCAGCTTCGGCGTGGAGAATCACCATATGAGGCTGCAAACTTACCAGAGTCTCGATATGCTCCGCAGGTTTCTCATACATCAGATGAATATCAGCCAGCATCCCCTCAGTCCACCAGACCTGGATCGGATTGAGGTTTTTGTTTGGGGCAAATCGGCCATCCATCAGATCAATCTGAACACGAGGTGCAAATGATACTCTCTCAAGCTGTTCACGAAATTCGTGGGGATCAGCTGAGATCGGGGTAATAGTTGGACAAACAATGGCACTCATGACTATTTATTGTGCAGCATTCCAATCAAGAGACGAATACTCAAAAGAAATAGTACCGGAAGAAGTAACCATTGATTTATTGCTATGATCACCTGTGGCATTACCGCTACATGCGGCAAGATAGCCAGTAGTCCTATAGCACTATAGGCCGCCAAAAGAATACTCCGATCAATCCTCTCGCGATACGGCACCGCACGAGCAATCGTCACATATCCCGCATCCAATACCGCCATTGCCAAAACCAGATATATATAGCGGCTGACGTAGGAAACCATCGAACCACCGTTTACCAAAATCAGCCCAAGTGCGATCAGCAGCACAAAAGCAAACAAAAAAATCCGAACCGCACTCCCCCAGTACGATAGAGCTACAAACAGCTCATGAAGAGCTAGTTTTGGTATTCGGCGTGATTTTGTCATACTATTCCTTTCTCTGCGATAGATTACAAGCCGTGTATTAAGCTAGTTCATCAAGTTGTTTGTTTCGTCGTCGATACCGCGCCGCACCCGCAAATGGTGTTTCAATCCATCGGTCAATGATCGCCTTCCATTCATCCTCATCCTTTTCGAGAATACGCGCTGGTAGACACAGAACATTGCTATCGTTGTCGTGTCTCGTGATCTTTGCCTCTTCTTCATCCCATATTACACTCGCCCGAATACCGCGAAACCGATTGGCAGCCATAGCCATCCCTTGACCACCCGTACAAATCAAAATTGCCCGCGGATCAATATCTTCATCACCGATAACCTTGACACACGCTATCGCCGCAAATTCCGGAAAATCATCATGAGGATCAAGCTCCTTATCACCCACATCTTCGACATCATAGCCTCGTTTACTGAGGTAGGCAAAAACCGCCTCTTTCAGACGAAACCCCCCATGATCAGAGCCCAGATATAGTTTCATAATCTTAGTATACCATTAGCATATTTTTTCAGCTACGAGATTTATACGGACGTACGTACCACCATAGCACCCCAAGGCAAACCCCAGCCATTCCGACCGCCAAAAGGAGGATATAGTCTAAGGAATTTTTAGACACTTCCGAAACATCAATTTTTTGAACGACATCTGTCTTTTTGGGAGGATTAGGTTCATTTTTAAAAGTATCAGAGTTATCCGGCTCGATAGAAGTAATCTGCTGCTCCTGTACTTGTTGGCTCGGGGCATTAGAAGACACGGGAGCTATCGACGACCGCCAAGGACACGCATCATCGACCAAATCATTATTTATATCAGTACCTGAAGAGGCTACAAATAAACACGTATCTTGACTATCATCGATACCATCGTCATCAATGTCATTCGTTGGCCCAATAATAAATATATCTTGATAATGATCGATGGAGTTACCCTCTTTGTCCTTACTATAAATATGCAACGTATGAAGTCCTGGATCTATCCCAGTCGGAATACTAACCTCTGTTTTAAATTCCCCGTTGTTGTCCGTCATTCCCTCGCCGATTATCAGTGCATCCGAGTGTATCTCAAGCCGTACAGATTGGTTAGGGCGAAGCCCTTTATCAACAACCGGTATTTTACTGCCTTGCTGAATGATAGGAGCGCTCATCAATAAATCTACGATGATTTGCAGTAAATTGCGACGCTCTGATTGTGGAGTACTCTCATTTATACCAAAATAGCTCGGAATAGGTGGTGGTGTCTGCATCATACATTCTTGCGTCGAACAGGTACTCGCCTGTAAATCAGGAAGAGATCCGTAGTGTGCAGTTATATAATTTGCAATATATTCATGTCCAATCGCATTAGGATGAAAACTCTCAAAGCCAAATCCATGCACATCGCCTCCAACTACAAGACCATTTACACTTGTTCGTGAAGAACCAGAGCACAGTTCACTACCACTCAGACTATTAGAGATGTCAACGTATGCCGCCCCCTCTGCGTGTGCCGCTCTCTTCAGAACTTCGTTCATATATGATATCGATTCTCGAATAAATATGCGTTCTGCTAAGCTCAAACCTTGCGCATTTACTGGACAGGGTAAGCCTATAATGGATACAAACTGAGGATAAGAAATAACATATATTTTTGTCGATGGACTTGCATTGTGAATAGATGCGATAGCCTCCTTAATGAGAGTGAAGCTATTAAAGATATCCTGACCAACCGCATACCGATCGTTTCCAACTTTACCACACTCAGACATTAGAGCTATACAGGTTGTGATAATACTTGCATAACGAACATCATTGCCGCCTATAGTGATCGTGACACTCTTAGGCTTGAACTTTTTAACAAATTCATGTTGCGCAATTCTGCCCGGTGTTATATTTAAGCTAGCGTCAGACTTGAAACTAGGAATTAAATCATCATTATTTTTCTTAATTTGACGATATTGTCCTGGATAATTACGATAGTCTACGGGTATACGAGCCACTATATCATCGGTTGTCGCACCAGAACATGCTAGGCTATATGTCAGACTCAAGTTCTGCGTGGTATTCGCTTGTAACCTCCAAGGATATGCACGATCACTCGAATGACATCGTTCTTGCGGATACTCAGCAGTGCCGTCAGTACCGGCAAAATAATGTGAAGTAATTCCCATTTCCATATCACCCTCTCCCGAGCTGAAGGAATCACCTAGCGCTATATAATCTGCCATTGAGCCTGCAAATCCGCTATTAATCGCATAGCTATGAACTGAACCGTCTACCCTCCTGCCATTTACCACAATCTGTCTTGAGCCCGCAATGCTGTTAATGAACGGTTTATCGATAGCATTAACACGCCCATCATTAGCTATAATTATGTCTTTTAGACCCAGGCCTATATCGCATCGATAGCCGTCTTCAATACAGGCGGAGATAGTATGCACTTTTACTTCACTGCTGCCAATATGAGATATAGCAAGCAAGGTTCCGTCGTCATTCAAAGATAAATTATTATCATAAATTTTATAGGTATCAACCGCCTCGTCATAGTAGGTGTTGTGTGTTATATAGGTCGGATAATCAGATGTTGTTGCGCTCAAATAAAAGATACCGCCCGGAGAATCAAATACAATGTGCTGTCCATTCCACGAATGCGCGATCTGTTTTGTTCGAAATGGTCGGATATCCGTATCACCACTCCAGTGCGGAGCTTCGGTAATAGTTTTCGGTTCTTTCGTGGCTATATAACCACCCATAGGCATGAGCTGGATTTGAAAATCAGACACGAAATTATCGTATTTACCCATCTGTTTTCCCCATTGCCCATCCCGCATGTCCCGCAAAACCAATAGACCTGAAGAGTTTGCAACTGGTATTGGCTGTAGCCGATCTTCTAGTATAATTTTACGATACGGCTCGCTTTCACTACCAACACGCACGTATCCATCGTGAGTTATTGCTCCATACGAAGTAGGTGTTATGCAGGTATGAACTGGTTTTGGAGCTTGGAGCACTGGATCATACTTAACAATATTTCGAAAATAACAGTGTTGCTCAATCTCACTATCTCTGTTATTTATTATTGTTACGGCGAAAGGTTCATTATCTCCCGACCACATCTCACCAGCGCCAATACTTGAGGCCGCAAAACAACTAGCGGAGCTACCCAGAGAAAATATCAAACCGCTAAGAATCATGAATACCGGTATATATTTCTTTAGATGCATTGTTCTTAGCCTACTTTATTAGCTCCTCCTAAAGACTATCGTATCTCGGAAAATATACAGCGCGTGCGTCGTTCCAGCAAGAAAACATAGGCTTAGTAGCCGTTTGCTGCTCTAAATTCCCCGCATGGGCAATCCGACAATTAAAGTCATAGTTCGGCAATCCATAGCCTATATAGGTTCGTTTGTCAGAGGCATCGTAGCGTATTGACTGATAAACGCCTCCGTGCCCCTCTACGACTGATTGCATTGCATTCACAGACAAGACCGCGTCTTTACTGGAGGTGCCTACATAACAGTCAATCTCTTTTCCGTCTCCAAACGCCGTGTGAGATCGACCGCAAGCTTCAGCATACTCCCACGAGGAACCAGATGACATCTGCTCAAATTCCGCTTTTATCGCATGGATTGTTTTTTGTAAGCCTGTATACCGTTCTCGATCGAGACGATCACGTTCCTGCTCTTGGTATCGATACATCAAAAACCATACCACACCGCCAACAAGCAACAAGAGCGAAACGACGATCATGATGCGCCTCAAAGAGTATCGATTCAGCCAGGTTTGTTTTCGGGATTGTTTTTTCTTTTTCATCGCATTAGGAAATCGTTTTCGCTATATCAGCCGTTAGCTCAACCAGCCGGTTGCTATAACCCCATTCGTTGTCATACCATGCGACGACCTTTAAAAGGTTTCCACCAACGACGCTGGTAAGCGGTAGATCGACGATACAACTATGGGCGTTGCCCTTAAAGTCAGTCGATACCAGCTCTTCTTCGGTCACGTCCAAAATACCTTGATAGAATGGCTCTTTGGCAGCCGTTTTAAACACTTCATTGACTTCCTCGGCGGTTACATCTCGTTTGAGCAATACGACAAAATCACTCATGCTGACAACAGGAGTTGGGACGCGCACACTGAGACCGCCAAATTTGCCTTCAATCGCGGGTAACGCTTTACCGGCGGCAATACTAGCTCCAGTGGTGGTCGGCACAATGTTTTCAGCAGCAGCCCGAGCTTCACGCAAATCTTTCGCGGGCGCGTCTTGTAATTTTTGACTAGCTGTATAACTATGTACTGTCGTCATCATGGCTTTTTCAATCCCAAAATGGCTCTCGAGAACACCCATGACTGGCGTGATACAGTTGGTCGTACATGATGCATTACTAACGACGTCGCCGGACTCTTTGATTTTTTCATCATTGACACCCAGAACAATTGTCTTCGCACCATCACCTTTGGCAGGAGCGCTGATGATAACTTTCTTAGCACCAGCTGGATCAATATGCGCTTGAGCCTTTGCAGGATCAACAAAGAATCCAGTCGATTCGATAACAACCTCCACCCCCAGCTCATCCCATGGCAAATTAGCCGGTTCTTTTTCGGCAAGAACTTTGATTTCTTTCCCATTGACGATAATAGCATTCTCCGTATAGTCCACAGAGTGTTCGTACTCACCATAATTTGAGTCGTGTTTGAGTAGATGCGCCAATGTCTTTGTGTCGGCCAGATCATTAATCGCCACTACTTCAAGATCACTTCTGTCAAATGCTATCTTGAACGCGTTGCGTCCAATGCGTCCAAAGCCGTTGATTGCTAGTTTTGCCATGTCTCCCATCCTTTAAGCATTAGCTAATTCTTTCTTATTATACGCTATACTATACTCTATGGACAAAAAAGAGTTGTTATCTATCGCCGAGCCATACTTTGACGAAGATCATCTCGCTGAACTAAGCTTAGCCATCTCCTTTGCTGCTGAAAAACATCTGGGACAAAAACGTCACAGCGGTGAACCATACATTATTCATCCTATCGCCGTCGCTGGAATACTCGTTGACTGGGGTATGGATATCGATACCGTGATTGCGGGTGTTCTCCATGACACCCTCGAAGATACCGAAACTTCCTTTGATGAAATCGAAAAATATTTTGGCCGTGACGTCGCCTTTCTTGTTGATGGCGTCACCAAAGTCAGCAAAGCCCGCGCCGGTATGCGTGATATCAGCAGCTACTTGCCGGAAACCAAAGACAACCTCACCAAGCTGCTAATTGCCGTCGGACAAGATGTGCGGGTGATCATCATCAAACTCGCTGATCGCTTGCACAACATGCGTACCCTCAAACACCAGCCACCCAAAAAGCAAATCAAAATCGCGCGCGAAACCTTGGAGGTCTTTGCACCGCTAGCTGACCGGCTCAACATGGGTCGTATACGCGTCGAACTAGAGGAACTCGCGTTTTCTTACCTGGACTCCAAAGAATACAAACGCCTATCTCATATCCTCAAGGACCGCACCGGCCGCAGTCAACGTAAGCTGACACGGGTTCGTAAGGCTATTGATCAGAAATTAACCGAAGAACATATCCCTCATCAAATGGATGGCCGTATCAAAAGCGTCTATAGCCTCTATAAAAAACTCAAAAAAATCCCCGATATCGATGAGATTTACGACCTAATCGCGCTACGGGTGATTGTTGAAGACGTTACAACCTGCTATCTCGTCCTTGGTCTGATTCATAGCTTGTATCCCCCAATGGTCAATCGCATCAAAGACTATATTGCTCGTCCAAAAATGAATGGCTATCAGAGCCTTCATACCACTGTCATGGCTGATAACGGTCAAATCGTTGAGTTTCAAATCCGTACCGAGCAGATGCATGACTATGCTGAACGCGGACTGGCGGCAAGCTTTCACTACAATGCCCAAAAGTTTACCGAGGCCTATCGCAAGGGTCAGATTGCCGCCATGCCCGCCGATCTCCGTTGGATTACCGAGCTTCAGGAAGTTGCCGCCCAGCTCCACGAAGGCAAAGAAGCCAACGTCGAGCATCTCAAGATCGATCTATTTGCTAACCGTATCTTCGTCTATTCGCCACGCGGCGATATCTATGACATGCCCGAAGGCTCCTATCCACTCGATTTCGCCTACCGTATCCATAGCGATCTTGGCAGCAAAGCCTCAGGCTTTATTATCAACGGCAAGATGAAACCGTTTAGCTACAAACTGCAATACGGCGATGTCATTGAGGTCATCACCAACAAAAATGCCAAACCAAAACTTGATTGGTTTGATCATATCATCACAGTACATGCCCGCAACAAAATTCGCGGACAGCTCAACAAGCGTTTTCGTTCCAGTAATCCCTAAACTGTCTTGAACTATTTCTCGTCGGAATATCGATCAATACACTCTTTGATAATACGCTTTGCCTCATCAGCATCACCCCAACCCATTACCTTGGTGCTGCCTGGTTTTTTCAAATCTTTGTAGTGCGTAAAATGATGCTCGATTTTTTGACGCCAGCGAGCATGCAGATCATCGAGCGACGTAATCGCATTATCCGTATTGCGGTCATCAGCTGGTACACAGATAATCTTGTCATCGACCTCACCATCATCTTCAAACTTCAAAACACCGATCACGGTTGCCTCCAGAAAAACACCCGTCGGAATCGGGTCATTTGTGAGAACAAGAGTATCAAGCTCATCCCCATCTTCGTCAAGAGTCTGCGGAATAAATCCATAGTTAACTGGTTTTGCAAAAATACTTGGCTCCACTCGATCAAGCTGAAACGCTGCAACGTCACGATTCCATTCAATTTTTAACGTAGACCATTTTGGAATTTCTACAACTGTATTAACGACTCCATTATCGACATCACCTGGCGTTAAAACTTTATTAAAATCAGGCATATAACACTCCTCTGTTAGCTATCACGTATCTATTTAGTCTATCATGATTTGTCGGTATACTACAGACATGAAACCCATGCTAATACCTTCTAGCGACTACATCGCCCATGTAGCCAATGCTGTCGACAACGCCCACAAACGCATTGCGAGCCTTAGCCTCATTTTCCTGGACCATAAAGCAACAAACCCTCTACTACAGGCTTTCGCTCGCGCCCAATCACGAGGCGTGGACGTATGCGTGAGCGCTGACTTTTCATCCTATAGCTACGCCGCAGGATATGGACGACCAGCGACACTCAATTCCCAGCATGTTCAACCCGCTACACAGGCAAAAGCATACCTCGAAAAACACGGTGTTTCATTTCGCTGGCTCGGCAGTGATAACATGTGGCTGATATTTGCAGGACGTACTCATAGCAAATGGATTATCGTTGACGACACGGTATATAGTTTTGGCGGCATGAATGTTCATGAACGATCGACCAAAAATGCCGACTTCATGCTTTGCATCCAAGATGCCACTATGGCTGACTTTCTCGCAGAGGAACATGCGCGCATCATACGTACGGACGCTCATGAGTCATGGTACAAAAGTCATTCGTTTGATACAACGATTGGGACAGTACTGATCGATGGCGGCTTTCCAGGCGATTCCATCATTTATGATCGTGCGTGCCAGTTAGCTTCGCAAGCGACCAAGCTAACGTACATATCTCAATATTGCCCTTCAGGACGCTTGGCCCGAATCATGAAAAAAACTGGGTATACCGCGTATTATAACCAGCCCGATCATCTCGATCCACTCACCAAACTCCTCATCAAAACCAGCCAAAGAATGGGTGGTATCGACAATACCTATACACGTGAACCCTATATTCATGCTAAATATCTTATCGCAACCATGCCGGATAGCTCCACGCGCGTCATCACTGGCTCGCATAATTTCGCCACCGCGGGCGTTTGGGCTGGAACACGTGAGGTCGCGCTCGAGACTTCAGATCCGGCAATTATAAACCTGTTATTAACTTTCATTGGCGCGCATATTGTCTAAATGTGCACTATATTCTCGCCTGTTTGTTCAAAAAAAGCGCGATAGACTTTATTTACCCACTCAATTATAATCTCTCTCATATATAGAAGGATGGGTCTACTTTGCATAGATAGATCGGTTGGCGCGAATGACTCCGCCATCGACCCAGGATATCTAGATAGGAATTCCGACACCCTAACCACAAATGATATTGAGAATCGAACTAATTCAAAAAAATCCCCTACCTTAAGGTCAGGGTGGTTCCGCCATAAATAAAAAGCTTATATTTTAGTATGGTTTATAATTTCGACTGAACCTGCCCCATTCGAGAGCAAGCTCAACCGAAAGAGGCAGGACTCGTCAGCGAGTCAGAGCCGTAGCAGATCCTACAGACTCAGACCATCCGCACGACGCTACTGAAGGCACAGCTTCATCTGTGTGAATCCACGGCCCTTGCACGAACCGACTTGAAGCTCCGTGCCAAGCGATGCAGTGAATCTCTACCGATACTCACCTGAGCCCTGATAACAAATCGTAGAACGGCTCAGACCCTGGCCATTAATGGGGCAGTTCCACGGGGCGGCCTGTGCGGAACTGGCACCTATCACGGGGGTTACAAGTACTACACCTCCCGTTATGACGGCCATGATCGAACACTTGAGCTTGCGACTCACGCTACTCATTGCAACTCCTAGTCGATTGTAGAGATGTTCGTGGCACAAGGACAAAGCCATAGTGATTGCCACATTTTCTATTATAACAAAATATAAACTATACTTGCTATTATTTTTAATTTACCTATACTTAAGACTATGAACAAAAAGAACAATGCTATATCTCTAGTCATATATTTAATAGGGTTTTTTGCAGTAATTGCACTAGCCTTCTCTATATACGCCCTTATGCGTCTTGACATGTTTGATAAAAGCTCCATGAAATCTGAGCAAAACATCCGTTCCACTACAGCACGATTTCGATTTTGTTACGATAATCAGATACGACCATGTGATGATACGACTATCCAGCGATGGAATGACTCGCATCCAGCTGATCAACAATTTCGGATAGTGCCGTAAGCTTTTATTAAAGCATCAGATTCTATCGTAATCGGCACCGGCCAATTCATACTGATTCCAGGTACTGATGAATTGGGTTTAATTGTCATGCATTATTACTTATTTTTAAGTCCTTCGCTTCTTTAGATGATTGCGTATGCCCCGACCCCTGTAGCTACAAACGTCCCCCATCCGATTATCCCGATTCGGATGTTGTCCAAACGAACAATCTAATTAGTCGAGGACTGTTTGAACGGACTATAGAGTGCTAGTGGCACTCTATAGGGAGTGAGTTCCGCAGACGATTGTTCTGTTTGACAACCAGACGAGTCGAGGTGGGGAGGATAGGGACTTGATATTTACCTTCTTTTGCATCAAGGCAAAAGAAGGTAAATAATGGTTTGTATGTAGGGTGAAGAGTGAGGGGATTTATTCGTAAAGCTAAACAAAGGATACCGATATATTGCATATTTTCCCCCATCCCGTATACTGACCATATGCTCATCATTGGTCATCGAGGCAGCTCAGGCACCCACCCAGAAAATTCCATCCCCGCATTACGTGAAGTGATCCGTGCTGGAGCAGACATGGTAGAGTTTGACGTACGTCTAACACGCGACAAGCAGCTAGTCCTCTGCCATGACCCATCACTATATCGGACTCACCGCATAAGCAGTCGAGTTCGTGACCTGTCGCTAAAAGAAGTACAACGCCGAACAGCCGGCAGCAACTCTCCAATCGTCACTCTCCGCCAGGCGCTCAAACTTTGTGCGGGAAAAATACTGATAAACATTGAAGTCAAAGATCGTGGCTCCGGACAAAAAGCCATTGAACTGATTAAAAATGACTTTCCATCACGTCTTTCGAGTATTATGATTTCTTCGTTTTCAGTCCGTGAATTACGTGCAATCCGACGCGTCAGCAAACGAATTGCCCTAGCACAGCTACTCCATATTAACCCGTATGCGTTCATCGTATACGAGCGTAGTTTACATTTGTCAGCAGTCGGCTTTCATCGTCTTCACGCACCGGTGCTCGCAATCGAAACAGCTCATCGCATGGACATACTGACGTACGCGTATACGGTGAACCGCCCCGAGGCTGCATCGAAACTTGCCGAAAAGGGCATCGATGGTATTGTGACGGATTATCCAGCTCAGTTCACAAGATAAAACTACCATTTATACAGATTTCAAAGCACTTGCGTTTCACGCCCCATCTATGCTTAAATAATCCCATACTACAATAACAACACATGTAGTACATACTGAGGGATACTGAAATGAGCACCGGTATCTTTCATAATATATAACAAGGAGAACCCCCATGCGATTCACCGAGAGAGAGAGAGAGAGAGAGAGAGAGAGAGTATAGCGCGTTGCGCTAATACATACCACAGCGTATACCATCAGACCTGTTTCGCTATAACACCAATGCATCCGTTCTATTCACTTCTTGAAAGGACGGGTTTTTAAGTATGTCCCGCTTACCTAAACCCGGGAGTGATGACGGTCAATGGGGAGATATCCTCAATGACTTTCTAAAACAAGTCCATACCGATACGGGTAATCTGAAAGACGATAGTGTATCGACAGGTGCCATACAAAATAATGCTATTACTGCAAACAAGTTATCTCCTGGTTCAGTGACTAGTGCGTCACTAGCGCAGAATGCCGTATCGAGTGCAGCCATCCAAGACAATGCCGTCTCAGGAAACAAGATCACCAACGATAGTATTGCTGAAGCCAAGTTAGATAGTGCGGTACGGACGAAGCTGAATGCAAGCGGCACTGGTGAAACCAATACCGCTAGCAATGTCGGTACAACGGGTGTCGGAGTCTTTAAACAAAAGACAGGGGCTGATTTAGAACTCAAGAAACTCAGAGCTGGCAGTACTAAAGTCTCTCTCACAGACAATACAACCGATAGTACGATTGATATTGATGTGAATACGGCAAACTTAGGACTCACCAAGAGTGATGTTGGACTTGCCAATGTTGATAATACCAGTGATGCAGATAAGCCTGTGTCTAGTGCAACACAAAGCGCACTGGATGGAAAAGTTAGTAAATCAAACTTTACTGCTACAGGCGATATCTTAGCTGGTATTGGTACGGGAACCTATGAGAGGGTTGAGGTCGGCAGTAACGGACAAATGCTTACAGCAGATTCGGGTGCAGCTAGTGGCGTGAAGTGGAGCGTACCAGAGATTGGCGCAGGCCTCATAACTGGCCTCGATGCGTCACCTACTGCGGATAATACCGCGATTATACAAACTGCAATTGATGCAAGACGCACTAGTGTAGCTGGTACACTACTTTTACCAAGAGGGATTTGGCGTATTACTGGACGGATTACACTATATGACGGAATGTCGTTAATCGGTGAATCCAGTAGTGACTCTTACAGCGCAACCGAGCTGCTTTGTGCGGCAACGGACGCAGGCGTAGACGTCATTGGCGACGCTGGGCACCTACAAGATATAGAAATTAATGGTAGTGATATTGCCACAAATCCGCTAAAATTTAGTGCTGGATCAGATAGAACTATCTTACGCATCAACGTACACAATGCAGCTCAAGACAATGTTATTATTGAGTTTTTACAGAACTCATCATTCATATCATGTAGCTTTAATCGGTCA
>JAPUDQ010000003.1 GCA_027493025.1 Candidatus Saccharimonadota bacterium
CCCTGAAATATTTAGAGAAAACGTTAACTTTTGTACCAAGAGGTTGACATTACCCTTATACACTAATATTGTTTTTTATGCGATAAAGTTTCTTTTTATAGTAAACTGCTCATGTTTTGACGAACCAGTGCTATCTGTGGTATATAGTGTGGTGGGATATTATACCAAAATAAACATGACAACACTCGATACTTCCTTTCCCAGCCTATTCTTGCTATTGCTCGTATTGGCTATGGTTCATGCACTATTCCAGCTTGGAATAAGTGTTCTAACTCTTATGAGCACTCACGTTCTTGGCCGAACTACGAAAACCCGCATCGGGATACGCCCCTTAATAGCTACCTATGTTGTTACGAGTATTATACTAACCGCCGGCATCATGGGATTTGTTTTGTATAGCGAATTATTGTTTATACCGCTTCATACCCAAACAACCGTATGGTTTCTCCTGTCGCTTATCATTGTCGCGGTTGGCAGTCTTGTACTCGTTCGTTATCACAAACCTGGTAAGGGAACTCGCTTATGGATAGCGGCACCAATTGTCGAGTATTTCCAAAATCGTTCCCAACGCGCCAAAACACCTTTACATTCCGCAAAGCTTGCTGCCAACGCTATCATAACAGAACTCCCACTGACTCTGGTCATTTTTGTAAGTTCATCACTTGTGCTAATAGAACTTCTTCCTTCCGCATTGTATGGCATCGGGATTCTCGTATATAGCACTATTGTCATGTTACCGCTTGCTATTTTTGGCACCATGATAGCCAGTGGACATCATCTGAGCACTATCCAACGTTGGCGTGAAGCAAACAAGCATTTTTTTCAATATACCGTCGCTTTTGGTTTATTTGGTGCTGCGTTATATATACTTGTATTTCTAATCGGATATGGAGGCTGACATGAATACATTCGTCGTCAAAAACAATTCACATGATAGCGAGGTATTTGACCCTCTCAAACTTCATAGCAGTATTGTTTCAGCCTGTATGGCTGTACGAGCTTACGAAGGCGAGTCTCATATGACTGCTGAGAATGTTTGCAAACATGTTATTGACTGGTTAGCTGATAAAACCGAAATTACGACAAATGACATACGTCGCATCACCGCAGCTCATCTGTCATCCTATCACCCTGACGCGGCCTATATATACGAACAACAAACAATGATGATCTAGGAGGCACATGGCAAAAAAACAGTATGATTTTGATCTTATCGTCATCGGCTCCGGAGCTGGTGGAAGTGTTGCAGCAGATATTGTGGCTCGAGCTGGAAAACGAGTTGCAATCATCGAAGAAGATATACTAGGTGGCGAATGCCCCAACTATGGCTGCGTCCCTACGAAGGCTCTACTGCATGCTGCCTCAGTGTATGATAGTACACGTGACTCAGAACGTTTTGGCGTCCGACTGGCTGCTATGGGATATAATTACCCTTCAATACGTAACTGGAAAGACACCACTATTCGACGCACCGGTACTACAGAGAGCGAAAAATACTATCGTTCACAAAATATTACACTCTTTCGTGGCAAAGCACATTTTCTTACTGATCACGAAATTACCATCAATCGACGTCACGTTAGTGGTCATTATTTTCTTATTGCAACTGGCTCATCTTTGCGCATTCCACCTATTCCAGGACTTGATAAAATTGACTATCTTACTTCGAGAAGTGCGCTGGATTGCAACCGCCCTCCCAAATCTTTGTTTATTCTTGGCGCCGGTTCGTCCGGATGTGAGTTTGCCGAACTCTTTAGTATATTTGGCAGCAAGGTAACTCTATGCGATATTGCGCCACGAATATTGCCTAGCGAAGATGAGGAATCCAGCGCCCTGCTTGAAGAGTTTCTCCACACCAAGCGCGGAATTACACTTCTCACAAAAACTAAAGTCATTGCGGTTCAAAAAGATGGCACTGCCACACGCATTACGTACTTACGCGGGGGTGAGCAACATGTTACCAAGGCTGAAACATTGCTTATTGTTACCGGAAAAAGCCCAGTAACTGACCTAGGGTTAGAGAATGCCGGTATTGAATATAGTCACAAAGGCATTGAAGTTAACGAGCATCTCCAAACCTCAACACCGCATATTTTTGCAGCAGGTGATGTTACGGGAAACTACATGTATACCCACGTTGGCGTCTATGAGAGTCGTGTGGTTGCCAACAATATTTTACGCCGTGCAAAAGTCACTCCAGACTATCGTGCTGTACCCCGTGTCACCTTTACAACTCCTGAGATAGCCTCTGTTGGGAAGTCAGAAGCAGATTGCTTGCGCCAGGACCTACACACTAAAAAGGCAATTGCTCCGCTTAACATTATTTCTCGCTCAAATATCACGGATGATCGCCGTGGTTTTTGCAAAGTTATTACCGATGATACGGGCGTACTTATCGGTGCTAGTGTTGTAGGTCCACATGCGGGAGAAATTATTCATGAGCTAACGTTGGCGATTCAGCATCGACTTACCGCAGTCGAAGTGTCAAATACACTTCATGCTTTTCCGAGTTGGAGTGAAATTGTTCGTGTTGCTTGCAGTAAAATAAAACTATAGCTTCTCTACGACGGAAAGCCGTAGCATTCGTATATTTTATTTATCGATTACGCCGTCCGGTAGTGCTAGCTTTAATTCGGTCGTTATGACTAGAATGTTCAAGTTCATGTTTTGTCGTACTTACATCACGACGACCAGCTTCATAGGCTTGATCGAGGAGACGCGCAGCCATATCGCGTCCACCAAGCCCAAAGGCAAGCGCAAGTCCCAGCGCAACTGCACCGATCAATGCAGTGTACGTAATGGTGACAATTGCTGGGGCAATCATTAACTCATTGAGAATCATAAAGACGGCAATACTCATTACCAATGAAGGTATGACAGTAGCAATCGTTTTTGCAAATGCTGTCTTCCCTATCACTCGCTCCACAAATGATACGGCGGTAACTGAAACAGCCCCCGCCACCAAAAAGATAATGATTGAAACAATAATATGTGGTAGGTAAGCATAGATTGTCCCTATAAACGCATTAAGCGCCTGAATATTTAAGACCGAAACAGCCAACGAGACGAAACCAAGAAATACCAACCAGTAGACAATAATCCCGACATATGCTGATGGTGTTTCCATGACTTGTGCGACATATCGTCCAGCCGGAGAATCAAGCAGTAAACGATCAAATCGCACAAGCTGCAGAGCTTTGGTTGTCAACCTACATAAAAGCTTGGCAACAAAATAACCGATAATAAGAAGTAGCAATGCGCCCAATAGTTGTGGTAAGAAATCGAAAATTCTTGCTAGTCCACTTTGCGCAGCAGCACTAATCGTTTGTTCGTTCATAGTTCCTCCGAGAGTTTTAGGTGTTAATCATATTCTACGGGTAAATTGTTTCTCAAAATGTAATCGGTATTACAGAATCAAAAATTGTCATGAAGTGCCCTGTTTTCAATCAAGCTTTTATAACTAAGATCGCAATTTGCATCAAAAAAGACCTTCCAGAAATTGAAAAGTCTTTCTTGGTAGCGGGGGATGGATTTGAACCACCAACCTCTTGGTTATGAGCCAAGCGAGCTACCGGGTTGCTCTACCCCGCGTCAACTAGCAAAAAGCCCTTACTTATCATACGCATAGAGTTCATGATTCGTCAAGGGCACGGCCAAAGGTTCACTAAACGAATAAAGAACAACCCGCTAAAGTAAGTAATGGAAACTAACT
>JAPUDQ010000004.1 GCA_027493025.1 Candidatus Saccharimonadota bacterium
TGCCAATTCAAGAAGACAACCGGCTGACGCCGGTTGTAGGTGTGGGGTGGTTCAGAGATAGAAATATGCTTGAGTGTTAGTATTATATATTTAAACCTGAGTCTTTGATAAGGCTGTCGTATGCTTCCAGTAAGCCTACGAGGCCTAATTTTGTATCTTCGCTGAGATCGCCTAGCACAATTAAGTCATCGATAATCACGAGTAGCTTATCTTTTGATACGAGGTTTGCCGCGACCCACAACACTATGTTTTCCATCTCGACTATAAATTTGGGAACCAAGTTACCATATCCGTTAATAGTCAGAAAGTAAGCGCCTAGTACAATAGCCGTACGTTTGTTCCCGTCAGTAAAGCAATGACTCTTTGCTATAGAGTAAACTAAGTGTGTGAGCTTATGGGGCATGTCTGGGTAATAATCATCTACTTGAATGTGTGTGAGCGCACTTTCAAGTAGATTGCGATGAAGAATTCCGCTTAGTATCCCTGTATTACTTCCGGAGATAGCAATGACATTGTTGTAGTGCTCGTATGCTTGCTCAGCACCGAAATAGAGAAATCGTGACATTTATTTGTCCTTAAGTCTCTTAAATGTTTCCTTATATTCCTCAATTCTTTCAGCAAGCTCAGCACTTTTATCTCCTAAAAATCGTTCGAATTCCGCAGTGTTTAATGGTCCTACGTATTCCTTAAGCTCGGGATGTAGTACATCACGGAACCCGTAGTCGCGACTGGCCATCTTAGTGCGCGCAACTTGTATCTGCGGGACCCAGGCGGGATTGCTCTCAAAATCATTAAAGATCTCATCTACCTCTAGCGAAGATAGCTTCGCTCTTTTCTCTTTGCTTTTCTTCTTTAATTCGTTAGCTAATCCTGTCTCATACATTGAGATAGTAGTTAAAACTTCCGAATACATGGTATTTCGGATATCCTCCTTTTTAGCAAGGTTCAAAAGAGCCCTATATTCTCTGGCGTGTTCTTTAAAAATGCTTTTATAAATTTTGTCAGTGTAGATGGTGTACTTGAAGTTGCCCATATCTACATAATTTGTTAGTGCATCAATAAATGCTTTTTTATAATTTTGTCCTGCAAAAAGGCTGAGTAAATAGGTATCATCTCTTTGATTTATATATTTGGGACTGCCACCGGCTTTTTTGCCTACAACATCTATAACAATATTGAGGATAACTCCTCTCAAAAGACGCGCTTTGTCACTTTCAGTTAAAAGCATGCCTATATTGAGAAAGGCTCTGAAATTCATTACACCTAACCGTCTTGCTTTTTTGATACCGACATTCATGTCGGTATCAAGCTCTTTTTGAAATTCCTTAAGAAGTTCTCCGGTCAAAACTTCATAGCCATTTTGCTTCAATTCGTCAGCATAATTAACAAGGTAACGTTCAATAGTGCGCTGATCAACTTCATAAAACTGCGCTACTTGGCGGATTGTAAACTTGTACTCTGAGTTGAATTTGATACCTACTAGGCCTACTTCCTTTTGGATGGCTTCGAGGGCATAGGGATTATTTAGGATATTACGCCTATCAATTTCTGAGTCTGAAAGTAGATTTCCCATGGTTTCATTATACCGCAACTAAGAGTTTGGCGTCCGAGTAAATCCCACCCCAAATACAAACCTCTCGTATCTCGTCTAGGGCTTGAGGGTTTCGGCGATAGTTTGTCGAGCCTCAGCGAGTGATAGCTCGTCCGGTATCATGACATAGAGCGGCTGACTGCCCATACTGTAGGTGGGTGCCATACTCCCCTGTCCATTCACGCTGATCGACGTGATAGCCCATGGTTTCATAGTGTCCAGTTGACGATTGAAGAACGATGTTATTTCGTAGCGAGAAAAATTAGTCTGATAGCTTCCCTCGAGAGTACTGACAATTTGTGGGTACGATATCAGAGTGCGGGGTGATATGAGTTTTTCGATGATGGCCGTGATGACTTTTTGCTGGTTTTTGCCGCGCATACGATCACCTTCGGCAAATGAATACCGTTCGCGCGAGAACATCAGCGTTTGCTCACCATTGAGGTGGTTATCTCCTGCCTGAAAACCTTTAAATGCATAGTCAGAATACACGGTGATACCGCCAAGCCTATCGACCAGTGATACCAGCGAAGAAAAATTGATGCGGATAGATCGGTCGATCTCGACTCGATAGAGGTCTTTTAGGGTAGCAACAGACATGTCCGTGCCGTAAATTCCTGCGTGAGTCAGTTTGTCGGGTAAGCCGTCTGTCCCGTGTAACTGCACGTAGTAGTCGCGTGGTGTGTTGATGAGTAAAACGCGGTGCGATCGTGGGTTGATGACGGCAATGATATTGACATCACTTCGTGCAACAGCGTTGATCGAACCATAGGTGTCAATACCGCTAACAAACACCGTAAACGGCTGAGTAGTATCGGTAATTTTCGATACGGCTTTCGGGGTCTCGATTTCAAACGTCTTTAGAACGACGAATGGTTCGGTAATCTTTGCTTTGCTCTCTTTGAGAAGCTGGTACGTTGCGTCGTTGAGGAGTATCGTCTGGACAGACTGATCAGTGAGAGCTAGGCTTATCTCTGTGAGATTACGATATGGCTGCGGCGTAAAGATGGCATGGGCGCGTGCGGTCGAGAGGGCTTCGGTTTGTGCTCGATCAGATGTGAGCGTTCCTATCGTCAGCGAGACTGTCGGTGAAAGTGTAACTGAATGATTCTTGTGTCCGATTACATAATAACTGATACGATGGGCTCGTTCAGGCGATGCGGACTGCGTGATGAGTTTGTTTGTTGTTTGAGCATAGTGCAGGATAGCAATGCAGCCGATGAGGTATAGCACCGTCAATCCGATACCAACTCGTCGTAACACGCGACTCTTTGGTGGTCGTATCCAGGCATACGCTGCGAGACTAAAAATAGAGATCATAGTAGTACCTAAAACAATGATAAATTTGTTGGGCAAGATACCGGTCAATAGTATGCTGACGGTCGTACTGATGCTCGCGATAGCTAGCACAAAGATGACAATCCATCGTTGCCAGTTAAGATGCGTTAATGATAAACGTCGTTTCTTCATATCAGGGTTTGCGCCCCGGCCGAAGTCAGGGCGCGTTGGCTCGCCAGTTTGGGGTTACACGTAGGCGGGCTCTTCCTTAACCACCTTCTCCCAGGCATCTGAGGCAACGTGGGGAGCGATACCCTTTGCGGCCGCGAGTGCCATGAAACTGTCGCGGTCGCCGCTAACTTCGTAGTGCTCCGCGGCCATATCCCAGACACCGGCTTTCGTACCGTGAACATACTCCATATACACTGCGTCTCCTCGCGTGTCGTGTGGTTATGCCAACATATATATACTAAAATGTATTTTAGTTTTTTGCAAGGTGACGGCGCAAGCTATGAAAGTGTAGAATTCCCCAGATTATCAGTACACCTATGAGCGCTCCGAGCGTATCGAGTAAGATGTCCGAAAGCTGGGCGCTCCGCCCAGGAACGAAATTTTGATGAAACTCGTCCGTGCACGCATACAGCGCACTTGCTGCGACAGCTACCGCTGCGATAGCCCCACGGTGCCAGCGGCGCCATGTTTCGTGGATAGTCAGATACAGGAGTATGCCTAGTATCATATAGGCAATGAAATGCGCGGCTTTGCGAACCGCAAACATGGTTATGCCGTATGAGAGATCACTGTTTAGCGACTGAATATTCTCAAGGATAACCCCGCTGCGCCGACTCGACTCCCCTGCTGGTTCTGACGACAGATAAAATATCACCCCCATCCAGAGGAGGGTGGCGAGGTATTTCCAGTAGTGCTTAACGGCTGATAAACTCATACGGATCTTCGCCCCAAAATATATTGATGGGTTCGGTTATGGCATGCATCATCTTTTCCATACGCGCCAGGTTTCCATTGTAGGCTTCAATAGATGCGGCGATATTCTCGTGCGGATTCATCATTTCCCAGGCTATATGCCAGCCGATGCTATTTGCAAGTATACTTAAGAACGTTCGGATTGTCCTTCCATTCCCCTCGCGAAACGGATGAATAACAATTAACTCGCTATAATAATACGCAATCATAGGCACGAATGTATCTATATCGGTTGTCATGCAATGATCGTTCTTGTGAAGCTGACTAAATAAAGCCCGAAGATTTTGTTCAAGAAAATCACTCTGCGCAAAACGCGTATTTCCTTTTGCGATCTCAATCGTGCGTAGTTGGCCAGCCCATTCGTAGATATCTCCAAATAACTGCCTATGAATATCCAGGAAAAGCTCGTAGGTACAATCTTCAGGCATATATGATTCGTCGATTGTGAGGATTGCTATTGCAGTGGCTGTTAGCTGTGCCTCGACCTTTTCTAGGTGCTCCTGATCTGTAATGCCGAGTAAGTTCTTTAGTGTGTGAGTTGTTTGGTCGGTATATGGGTCTTTACGAGCGCGGTAGGTCATCTTGCTATATTATCGCTTTGCTTCGACTATCGCGAAGGCACGGAGTTTTTGTGCATCAATCTTTCCTTCGGCAAATTGCTTCATGTTCTTAATAGTTTGCTCTGATGGCTCAAGTCCTTCGAGTTGTACAGAACCTATTGCTGCGGCTACGGCCTTTTGTCTTTTTTGTATTTGCTCTTTTGTCATAATTATATTGTAGCATGTATTTACGAATAGCGCAAGGATAGCCACTTGAATTAACACTCAAAACGCAACTCCCTCTAAAACCTTGAAGAGCCATAGGGTTCCTCGGTATTCTGTTGTTTGGAAACAGTAATTGATACGAAAGGAAGTGATCTATGGCTCACCATCACTTTACCCGAGATGACCGCATTTTTTTACTCTTTTAAAGAGTAAGCTTATAGATAATCCGTCTAAGATTATGGCTTGAAATAGTAGAATAACAGATCGCCTAGTTGATGGAATTAGTAACGGACCAAAAATGAGTACGGAACTTTGAGCGGCGATTGATGATATGCAAGCTCCTTGTACGCCTAAGTGCGGTATAAGTAGAAAATTCATAAAAATACCTATAGCTGCTCCGCTTAAGGTGAAGAATATATTATAAAATGTCTTGTTTTCACATACCAGCCAAACTCCACGCACGGAGCCTAGTATTGCTAGTATGCTACTCAATGACAATGTAAGTAATGGCGTATAGACATTTTCATAGGCATCACCGAATAACAGCTTAATAATCAAGCGACCGAATAGAAGATAAAGAGCGAAAACTAATATACCAAGATAGAATGTTATTGCGTATAGCTGCTTGATGTGTTTTTCGTATTTATTATAGTCAACTTCTCTAGCGGCCATAATGGTAGTTTGAAATGATGCGATTAATGAGAGCGGTACCATATGCCATATATTTGCAAGCATCGACCCAGAGGCATATATACCGACAGAGGCAACACCAATCATTGTACCAAGCATGATTCTGTCTATGCGGGTATACAAAACAATCATAACTTTAGAAAGAATCAATGGGTAAGACTCACGCAAAATGTTCTTCGATACTTCATAATCAAATTTTATATTACTGATACGATTTTTTTTATAGATAAAAGCAAGAACAGTAAAACACAGTAAAGCTTCGATCGAAGAAGACGCGGCAAAAAGAAGTACGCTAGCATTTGATAGGAGCAATGCAACCTTCCATAAGGATACTACAGTTACGGCTATAATCTTAGAAAGAGTTACTAATTTTAATTTTAGTTGCGCCTGGAAGTAATAAGTATAGGTCTCATATGCAGAAAGTATGAGAATTGCTGACTGGATGATGATCGCAAACAGCGTAAGAGACGATATCTGATTGTTCGAATACAGGAGATATGCAAACGAGTTAGTTAATAATGCAATAATTAGTCCGGCAATCAGGCGCATAATCAAGACGCTACCTACCGCTGAATCAGTGCTATGTGGTTTATTAACGATATATCTTACTAGAGTAACGTCAATGCCTAGTGTCGCGACAGCTGAACCTATGGCTATGAATGATGCCGCGTAATCGATAAGTCCAAAATTTTCTGGTCCCAAATATCGCATTGCTAAAGCGCCTATAACCAACGAAACTATTAATATATAGATTCGATCCGCCATCATCCATGCGCTGTTTATTAAGAGGCGCTTCATGTCTATTGCTTCTTTGCATGAAGCAAAGATTTAATAAAGGATAGATAAAATAGTAAAGACGTCTTAGGGCTTATATCAAAATTTTTTAAAAAATCTTGGTTTATCTTTTTATTGAAACCGTGATAGTTCGCTATATTTATCGGTCGTTCTCTTGCTTTTACAAGGAAATTGGGGTTAATATTTTCTCTGCGACTATGTGTGCCGCTGTTGTCGATGCCTATGTTTTCCACTTTACTTTCAACAGGGTATATAACGTATTTTTTGCTTAGTAAAGCATAATAACACCATATCGTTGCCCATGAATCAATTAGACCTCTTCTCTGCGCTGAGACATATATTTTGAGGTCAGCTCCTCCAGTGTCCAAAAGACGTATATTCTGCAATGACAAATTAAGATTAGTGTAATTCCAGTCAACTTTTTTCCAATTTTCTTTATGCATTCCCCACCCCCAGCTATTAGCCCTTGTTGAAGTAAATATCTCTCCGACTTCTTTGGGTAAGTTAATCTTAGGCGTATAGCCGCTAACAGACCATATTTGATCAGCCTCGTATGTATTTAGCGTGTCACACATAAAGCTATAGAAGTCCCTGCTTGTTACAAGATCATCTTCAAGTACGATAAGTTTATCACTTCCTCTAAACTGCTCATTAACTCCCCGAATTACTGATTTTGCTAGGCCTCTATTATGTTTAGATGTAATAACACGATAGCTCTTAAATAGAGATTTACCCTTATAATTTTCTGCAACTTTGATGGTATTGTCTGTGGCATTGGTCTCGTCATTGGCTTTACGACCATCTAGATATATTGTAACTGGTATATCTTGATGACCATAGTTTCCAGAGAGTGCATCAAGAGTTTGTTTTAAGTGGTTAGGCCGATTATATCCGAAAATAACTACGGGTATTGGCTGTATGGATTGAGGTGCTGTCATGTAGATTTCCCTTATTGCTTATTTAGTTGTCTTTTGCAAGACATCTTTATATATATGGTATAGTCTCCGTCCATTAGTGGCGATTGACATTTTCTCTTGATATATCTTTCGTGAGTTATGAGAGAGTTTGTTGCAAAGACTTGCGTTTGTAAATAAATCTTTAATGTACAGATAGGCGACTTGGGGGTCATTTATAGGATATAATAGACCTGTTTGATTGTGAGTAATCATACTAGGGGTGCCTCCAACGTAACTAGCTACGATAGGTGTTCCCAGGATAGCAGCCTCTGCAATAGCGTTAGAAGAGTTTTCGATTAGGGAGCAATTTAGGAATACATTTGCTTTAAGGTAATATGACTTCATTTGATTTGCCTTGAGTGTACCTGTGAAAATAATGTTTTCTTGAAGGCCGGCCTTTATAATGAGTTTTCTAACAAGTCTTTTGTATGATGTTTGCTTTAATCTTTGGGAAGCACTAGTATATTTAACAATATTTTCGCTTGCAATATATACTCGAAGTGTAGGAAAGTCACGTTTCAGGAGTCTTAAAGCATCGATTATCATATGAAAACCTTTTATAGGGTAGGATAGTTGACTAATGAATATAGAGAATTTATCACAGTGACCATAAGACCAGCTACCACTATAAAATTCATTTCTTAGAACTTCATCGCAATGATAATAATATGCATTTGCATTTATAGACAAGGTATAGGCTTTATCCCAGTCCGTCCGACCTATTACGAAAGCTGCCCTTTTGAGAGTCATAATTTCATATTTTCCCCTCCTTGCCATGTCATTTCTTTCGGATCGCACCCCACCTCGGTATATGTCGCGGGCTGTGGGCAACATAAAAATAGGCAAGCCGTCTAAATACGATTTTGCACAAGTGCTCGCTAAACCCTGTATGGAGATGACATAGGGAATGCCGTAGCTATTTAGTAAGGCAGAGATATTATGCGTATGCGAATACTCGGTACCAGAAATATGGACTAAGTCTGGGGCAGACTTGGCGATAATACTACTAAAGTAGTGGCTATCAAATTGTTTACCAAAAGGCAAGAATGAGACATTGGAGATAACTCGATCTTTATTCTTATTACCTGGGAAAGTACATGTTAATTGAATCTCGCGCGATTTGATCTTCTCTTCTAGAGAAAAATATAGCCCATCCAACCACCCACCGAACATCATATTTTTGCCAGTTGACTCTCGTGTGTATAAGCTGATAGGGATGTTGCTTACCCACAGGATAGATAACTTATGACCATTACTATTTTGTTGGTGTGTCACGTTTTTCCTTTTATTAATTATGTCCATAGTATATAATATAATTTCAGTATATCAAAATATATAAAAAATCAATGAGAGTAATTTGAAGACGCCACATTTTAAGGCATTAACGATTCTTGAAAGCCTAATCTTTGCTATAGCTATTATAGGGTTCTCGATCAATCGATATACTAGACCTATAACATTATTGTTGCTACCTTACCTATTTTTTGTTTTGTTAAAGAGTAGAAATTGTGCTGGTTTCTATAAAGTATTATTGTTACTGATAACTTTTAGTATTACTCATTACACTATTTTGTATTTCTACGGGCTCGGTAGTTTAACTGATTTAGTCTTCAATACGCTAAGCGCCGCAATAGCGTTTTGCTTAGGATATGCAGTATCAAGGAACGATAATGGATATATTAAAACAAATAGATATATATTTCTTATAATTTCCAGTATGACACTCTTAGCGTTTACTTCTTTGGTTCATACTCAATCTGTATTTGGGAGCGTAGAAGATGCTTCTGTGGTTTTGCAAGGGAGGTCAGTGCAGACCCTATGGGGTTATACGATTAGCGCTACCGGTGTGAATGCTTTTTTTAGCTATAGTCTATCTCTGCTGCCATTTATATTAATGATGGTAAGTTTCCGGGAAATAAAAGTTAAAAAAATATATAGATTTATATCGGTCGTTGCTTTTATCATGGGCATATACGGGACTATGCAGCTCGGCAATAGAACAGGATTTATGATTGTTATCATATCTACTCTAGCTGTGATATTACGTACTCCCTCTATGACAAATAAAAAACGACCACTCTTAGCCTTGGCGAGCTTATTAGCGCTTATAGTAGCAATGATGTTATTTCAATATAGCCATGTATTAAATGGAACACTTCTTTACGAGCGCTCAAGTCAACTTAGTTTAAATGATGATTTACGATACTCTGCGTGGTCATCTGCGCTAATTGGGCTTTTTGATTATCCTATGGGTGGACAAAAAACACTACTTCCGACAAGTTATGCACATAATATGTGGCTTGATGTAGGATATCAAACTGGTTTTGCACCCCTTTTGCTACTGCTAACGATAACTTTGGCTGCAATTTTAGTTGTAAGACGCTTCAACAAGATTGACCATCCCATAGAGATCAAGTTTCTGATTAACGCATTATTTACGGCGAGTATTATAGTTTGTTTCGTAGAGCCAATATTGCAAGGGTGGACTTTCTATTTTTACGTATTCTGTATTTTACTTGGCGTTGTGTACGGTTGTAATAGTGCAAAAGCGAAGGAGGTGCAACTATAGTAGGCGAGAAATCACTTTATTCCATTCTTTCTATGAGTTTAACGATCTTTTTACCGGTCGATACGCTCCCTTTATTATGTAAGACCCATGTACGACCGTGCATTGCCCTTTTTTTATATAGGCTATAATCGTCCGATAATAGTTCCTGTAATTGATCTTTGAGCTTACTTGGAGAACTCACGTCAATATAGTTAAGGTATTGATCATATTCCTGAGGTATACATGGCAAATGGGACGTTATAGTTGGCGTGCCGCTTGAGAGGTACTCAATTAATTTTGAAGGAAAAGAGTACTTTACGAAGTTACTGTGAGTTGGCCGTGGGTTTATTAAATACATTGCTGATTGTTCGGCCCTTAGTATCTTAGAAAGACTATTTGAACCACAGTACCGTATATTCTTGTTAGAAAGAGCTTTTTCAGATATATATGTAATTTGATCGCCTTCTCCGTAAAGTTCTAAAACATATTCAGTATTAATTTTGCAATAAGCGTCTATTAACAGCCTTATGCCATACCTCTCATGAAGACCCCCAGCATACATTACTACTTTTCGTTTTGCTCCTTTATATTCCTTAAGTACAAAAGATGGATCGATCACTCCCTCGACAACTAGATATGGTTTTTTTGATATGTTTACAAGCTGATTCGTCGGCTCTGTTATTACTATATATGCGCTTATTGTTCTTTTCAGTACATTATTATATAACCACCACTTCAAATATTTGAGACTAAAATTAGGCTTGACCTTAGGGTGCATATAATCATAAACATCAAGTATAGTTGCTATTACGTTTAAACGACATGTCCCGATTATTAATGTAGCTAATCTTAATGACAACAGTCCCGTCACAAATGATCCATCAACTATAATGGTGTTTTTTGTATAATTTTCATTGTTTTTTTTAACCCACCGACAAATCAACGCTGTCATCTGAAGCACACCAAATAGATTCTTTATCGCCCACCATGTAGGGAATCCTATTCCAATATATGATATGTTTTTCTCACTGTAGATTTGTTTTGGCTTGAAGTATGTACTGACGTTTTTTGAACTAATAGGAGCGCAATATAAAGAAGTAACATAAGAGTTATTTTTAGCTAAACCGAGCATCATCGCTGAATGATATTTATAAATAGGTATTAGTGAAGGATTTTCTTGACGTTTTATAATCTTTTCAATTAATAACTTATCTTTAGGTGATACCGCAGTCGATATGTATAAAATGTTTCTCATTTAATATTCGGGGCTCCATTAGCTTTTAAGAGGTTTACGAGTTCCCGTATAGAGTTTGGCCTGTATGGATAATACCTTGAATAACTCTTGAGTATTTCTCTCGAGAAGGCTGAATCAGCCGCTATTATTGGGCTTCCAATAGCTCTAGCTTCCGCTAGGGGGAGGCCATATGATTCAAGTGTTGACGGAAATAGTAATGTCGAAGTCTCATAGGTTTTAAATAGTTCCCTCTGACTCATAGGCTTGAATTTTATAGGAAAATCATTTTCATGGACGAAATTTTTTATTGTCTGTGCATAACGGTTTTCATTACCCCTGAAGGTGAAAATAACCGTAAAATTCCTATCTGCCTTTGGTATTAAACGTACAGCGTCAAGAATTATCTGGTGATTTTTGTATTCGTATGGAGCGGCGGGATATAAAAATGTTTTAGTTTTGGTTTTTCTATACCTATACTTCTTTATAGATACCGGAAGTGATGGAGGTTCAACGATTATACGGCTTTTATGAATACCGATTTTCTGAACTACTTCATTTGCAAGCCAGTGTGTCTGCACATATATACATGACGCTCTTTTGATTGATATAAAAATCAAACGGGATATAAGATTTTGGTATATCCAAAACCTGGTATTCTCTCGTAAGCTATAGCGTTTGTCTGCAAAAGGTAGGGTCTGGTGCAGATAAACTTCTTGCTTGCACTGCGCTCCCCATATAATGATATTTTGTAAGGATATTACCTTGTTGATTCTATTATTTTTTATAATGCGGCGAGCGATAAAAATATCAAAAAATAATCGATGTATCCAGCTTTTTTTGACCCAAGGAAATTTGAGGATCTTTATATTATTTTTACTTTCCAAATCAACGGTGCTTACCAAAAATAGCCATGAATTATGGGAGTCATTGAGTGCTGCGTCGTAGTAGCTCTGTAAAATACTAAGAGCACCGCCGCTGTCTGCTGCAATATCGTATACGGCAATGCGCGACATATGGTTATTTATGTCTCGTCGTTAGGATTGCTATTATCTTTGGAAAAAACGATTTGATTATACAAATTGTCGTCATTTTTCTCATATTATTTCTTCCATGCGTCATATTCTTGCTTGACATATCTGGCTGTCAGGATCTTGTCGATCGTACCCTGTACGTCCAGCCGCTGTGTATTTTCTGAGTTATACTCTTCGATAGTAGATAATTTTTTCGAGCCTTCTTCGATAAATTTATCATAATTGAGGTCACGGTTGTCAGCAGCTATACGGAAGAAATCTCCCATATCTTCCGCCTTAGCGCTTTCTTCTCGGGTCATCAGTGTTTCATGCAGTTTTTCACCATGTCTAGTTCCGATGATTTTAATCTTTGATGGTGAGTCGAAGAGTTGTTTGATTGCCAAAGCTAGGTCTCCAATAGTGCTTGCTGGTGCTTTTTGAATAAAGAGATCACCCTGATTTGCATTATTGAACGCAAAGAGCACGAGATCAACGGCTTCCTCAAGATTCATAAGAAAACGGGTCATATTGGGGTCAGTAATGGTTATCGGCTTCTTAGTTCTTATCTGATCAATAAAGAGCGGCAATACAGAGCCTCGTGATGCCATAACGTTCCCATAACGAGTGAGACAGATCGTTGTTCGTTTCGGGTCAATATTTCGAGATTTAGCTATGGCAACTTTTTCCATCATTGCCTTGGACGTGCCCATAGCATTGATAGGGTATGCTGCCTTGTCGGTTGAGAGGCAAACGACTTTCTTGACACCCTCATCAATGGCAGCTGTGATGACATTATCCGTGCCAATAACATTCGTTTGGACTGCTTCCATGGGGAAGAATTCGCAGGATGGTACTTGTTTGAGTGCAGCTGCATGGAATATGTAGTCTACGCCACGAATCGCCTCTCGTATACTGTCTCGATTTCTGACATCGCCGATATAAAACTTCAATTTATCATTAGCATATCGTTTACGCATATCATCTTGTTTTTTCTCGTCGCGTGAAAATATCCGGATTTCTTTGATATTCGTATCAAGGAATCTATTAAGAACAGTATTACCGAATGATCCTGTACCACCTGTAATCAATAATGTTTTATTCTGAAACACTCTAAGCTCCTCCTTTTTCAGAAACTGCTTTATCTATAATTGTAATATACTTTTTCGTACAGGCCTTAAGGGTGTATTTGTCCTTATATAGTCTGTAGGCATTCATTTTCATTATACCCAATGCTTCTCTATCTTTGCGCAGTTGTAATACAGTCTCTGCAAAAAGTTTATGCTTACCGTTTGGTATGACAATGCCTGCGTTATATCCCATTATGTCTTGGGCGATTTCCATCTCCGCTGGTCCTATGAAAATTACAGGGGTTCCCTGCGCTATATAAGAGCAAAATTTACTTGGTGATGCAAGACCTAGGACTGACTTTTCAACTGATACGATTGCTAAATCAATCCTCTGTATAAATTTATCGTACTCATCTTTTGGCATAAAGGCATGATCGTTTACGTATGTTATCCTGCGGATATCTATGTTTGCAAAGAAATCATCTTTTTTATTCCCGTATGCTAGAAATTCAAAAACAATATTACGGCTGTTGCTTAAATTGTTAATTCCTTTGAGTAGAGTTCTTGTATCTTGAGCGGTACCCAGGTTTCCTCCATAGAGGATCTTAATGGTTTTTGAATGCTGTACCTCGATAGAGGGTTTTCTACTGTAAGTATACCAGTTCGGAATGACATGTATTTTATCTGAGTAGCCTTTATTTTTACTAAAGTATTCCTGCATATCCTTTGACAGAACGATAATAGCTGAGCTTCTTCGATAAACAATGTTGATAAATGTGTTGAAGGTACAACTCATTGGCGATTGCGGAGATAAGTGCTTAAATGCATATGCTATGTCTGGGTACAAATCGTGAAGTATATATATTAGTTTATACGAATATCGTTTGGTATATAAGGCGGGGACTATCGGGTTTATCGGAGGTGATGAGTATGTCACGACGATATCACTATTCTTTAGGAGATGACGATATTTGAATATGGCGACGAAAAATGACAAAAAGTTGCGCACTCTTCCCAGTTTTGATGTTTTATCATGATCAACATACGGTATACGGTTAACGGCAATATCACCGATCATCTCTGATGATATATCTCTTGATGACCCTGATATATTCTTGACTTTTCTTCCTGCAATAACTTTTACTTCGTATCCGTTCTCCGAAAGCGAGCGCGCAAGTTCATACGATAAATAGCCATTTTGTTCTGGATAAAAATATTGACATACAAATGTTATTCTAACTTGCCGTATCGAGTCGCTTATGCCGTGATAGTGACCGTGTCTTGAGACTACTGTCCATACGGTTCTCAAAAAACATTTGGCATCAAAAAGAAAGCTCATATTTTTGACATATTCACCATCGAGTCGAGCTTTTGTCCTCGCAGGTACATGGTCGCGTCCATTTACTTGAGCCCAACCAGTGATACCTGGTCGAATGTCGTTGACGCCACGCTTTTCGCGTTCGTTTATCAGAAACTCCTCGGCAAATAGGACTGGACGTGGTCCGACAAGACTCATCTCACCACGTAAGATATTGATGAGCTGGGGTAGTTCATCAAGTGATGTTTTTCGTAAAAATTTTCCGACACGAGTGATGTGGCGAGTCGGATTGCGGAGTTCATTTGTCGGACAGTCCGTAGGGGCGGTCGTATACATGGTACGGAACTTGTAGATGGTAAACGGCTTTTTGTATCTACCGCATCGTGTATGGGCGAACAGGACTGAGCCTTTTGAGTCAAGTTTGATCAGAAGTGCAATGATGAGCGATGGAATAATGAGAATGACTGTGCCGCATAAAGCCAGGATGAAATCAAGCGTTGGTTTTATATACGCTCGATACATATTATTTTTTCTCGGGGTCGATCGTTGTTTCGTTTTGCGATGGGGTGGTTGGACGAGGGGTTTGTTGCCATGAGGCAGGTCGGTATGCTTGGCGCCAGTCAGATGAAGGTGTGGCCGATGGGTTGACTGGAGGCTGCGGTGTTGTGTGACTGATAGAGACGCGAGGCTCTGGCGGCATCGGTAATGATACGTTACTGACCGATTGCTCAGGCTGGGCTGATACGGGGTTTTCGTCGAAGGATGACGTGGCTTTGACCGGCGGTTTTGTCGGTGTCTGAGGCTGCATGGCACGAGAGATGCGTGCTCGTGCCTTTTGGAGACGTGCCGATAGTCGGAATGATCGACGGGGCTTTTGCGACGGTGTGGCGGTCGCGCGTTTGCTATGACTGAAATCATAGGCAAAAAATAGTCCTATAATTGAGAGTATGAAGCCGGCCGCGGTGGCCAATAGTAGCTGGAGGGGTTTGTTGACGTTGTATGGCTTTTCGGGCATACTTGCGGTATCGACGACCTGGGTATTGTCAGCCTTGTAGATTTCTTTAACCTGCCGTTTAAACGTTTCGATGACGCGCTCAGCGGTACGTTTGGTTTCGCTAGGTTGGCTGTTAACGACGGATAATTTGATGACCTGCGTGTCTTTGGAGCTGGTGGCGGTGATATTTTGTGACAAATCTTCGTAGCTAATGTCGAGTTTTTCCTGGTCGATAACAGGATCAAGAACGCGGCGAGATTTGATCAGCTGAATGTAGTTATTTATCATCGTGCTGTCTTGTGCGTTTGGTGGGTTGACAAGCAGCAGTGTTGCATTGCTTTTGTACGCTGGCTTTTGGATAAACGTGTTAAATACGACTCCGATCAAAAGTCCGGCTCCGACACACGCTAAGATGACTCGCCATTTGCGAGTGTAGTAGCGTAGGAGGTCGTAAAGGTTTATTTCTTCCATAATAGCAAAGCAGGATATACCCTGCTCAATGTGTCATATTCTCCACAATTGTCTGCTGCGATTCTACAACAAAGACGCTTCAAAGTCAACAAAACGCCTAGGTTCGGGGCATCCGCAGTGCTATCGAGAGTATTTGGTACTTTTCCGGTCAAAAGTAGGTAAAATGTGTTTTTTATGTTTTTAGGAATACATGTGCTTTTACACTCTTGTCATTATCCTAAAGCTGGTTATTTAAAAATGCTTCTATGATATTTTTATCAAAGCCCCATAACACTAATTTTTTTACCAAGCGCTTACCTTTTTCATCAAAATAATCATGACTAATGAGAACAAAGGGTCTGTCATTCGGATTATTGTTGCGTATCGTTGGGTGATGATATTTTTCTGGATGTTTTCCTCGACCTGTGCCAAGCTTCTTTTTGAAGCCAAGGTGTTTTAGTAATGCGACACACTCAGCATTAGACCTTGGGTATGACGGTTTAGCGCCAGACATGATTCGTTACGCAAACACCTTTTCCATACCCTTACGTGATACACGGACTATTCTCTCGTCGGATGACCGCGGGTCTTTAATCGTTAAAACTCCATCCTGATATCTCTTCGAAAAGTAGGTAGGTATATCCATATATACGAGGAGTGCGTCACCGATATGTTCAGCAAGTAGTTCTGGTGTCTTTCCGGTGGCCTCAAAATCTGGCAAATCCTTTGACTCCACCCAGTAAACTTTATTCTTTGCATCGTAGTGCGTAATGAGATTGATTTCACTTGGAAGAACGCTTAGATCTACGTCGGAGGTGCGTCCTAGTATGCCATAATAAAATTTTTGCCAAAGATTTATAACTAGATTTATCATAAGCTTATTATACCATATTTATGTTTATTTTTAAATACCCTATTGACATATTCCCTCCATTTCATATCAATTAAAGTATATCATTTCGTTTGTGGTTATTTGTAAATATTCTCACAGTAACGGTGATAGCGTAAAGCTTAACTAACAAAACACTCCCTTACTTTTTGTCTTAGCACAAAAAGTAACAAAAAAGCCAAGTCCCCATCCTCTCTATCTCGACTCGTCTAGTTGTCAAACAGAACAATCGTCTGCGGAACTCGCTTCAAGGCAGGCATAAAACATGCCTGCCTCTCCGCTCAGACATCCTCGACTATGTAAGATTGTTCGTTTGACGAACATCCGAATCGGGATAGTCGGATGGGGGACGTTTGTCGCTACAGGGTTCGGGGCATCCGCAATCATCCAAAGAAGCGAAGGACATGAAAGTAAGGGAGTATTTTTTGTATCTTGGCAAAAAGATTATAACTGTTGGATGATCTCGATCAACTTACGAGGGGTTAGCTCGGCCTTGATAAGATAGCCATCAGCGCGGCGCTCCATAGCCATACGCGACTCTTCGTCTTGCTCAAAATTGGTGAGCACGAGGACTTTGCTGTTAGGAATTTTGTCGCCAGTACGGCTACGCAGGGCTAGTAATACATCATCTCCCTGTGCTTCGGGGAGCATGATGTCGAGCAGGATGAGATCGTACTGTTTCGATGTTGCGGCGTTATATCCTTGGCTGCCGGACAGAACCCAGTCTACTTTGTAGCCTTCATGGATCAGACTGCGGGCGTACATTTCACCGATGAACTGGTCATCTTCGATAATCAAGATGGTTTTGATGGCCTTGGGCATTGTGGGTTATCCTCCGATTTTTGAATGGTTTTTTATCCAACCGCTTGAGGTACGGATAATACCTTGGTTATCATTATGACCTGAACGAAGCTTGTCTGCAACGGTGCTATAGATCGGAATGTGAAATGTAAACATCGATCCCTCACCCTCTTTGCTGGTAACGCCGATCTTGCCACCATGTGACTCGACAATAGCGCGAGAAATATAGAGTCCAATACCCGTACCAACCACATGATTGCTGGTGCGGTGAGAACGGTAGAATTTCTCAAATAGATTACTAGCGACGGCGGGCGGTATACCGATACCATGATCTTCGACGGAACAAAATACGAAATTTCCATCGATGCCTGCCGTAACATTGATCTGACCGCCATTATGAGAATATTTGATGGCATTATCGACAAGGTTTGAGAGTACTTCGGTAAGGCTGTTCTTATCGGCAGCAATTGTCGGAAGTTTTTCCGGGATCGAAAATGTCAGTACACGTTGCTGAGTCTTGGCGCGCAAGGTCAAATCATCGCTCACCGCCGCTATCACGTTTGCCAACATATCTTCTTTGAGATGAAGTCGGAGATGTTTGCGGTCAAATTTGGATACGTTGAGAATGTTATTGATGTAGTCGGAGAGACGTGATGCCGAAACGTCTAGGCGGTCCATGAGCACTTGCTGCTCTACATCCAACTTGGGGCGTAGCTCTTGAATAATAACATCCAGATAGCCGCGGATGACGGTGATCGGACCGCGTAGCTCATGAGCAGCTACCGAAATGAAATCAACATCGTTCTGGCTCTCCTGATATGCAAGTGTTCTATCAAAGGTGACAACACGCGTCTCGATACCTGACGATGAATCCTTTTCATACAGTGCGATCACGTCGTAGACTTTTCGCTCAGGACGATCAGGGTCAGCATCCGGTATGTTAGTCCAGATTTTTATATCGGTCACTTTGTTGTCGATGGCATTCTCCAGCCAGTCGGTCAGGAGGTTGTTCATCGGGAATTGCAAAGTCATAACATATTGATCACGAGATGTGAGAGTGACGGGGGCGCGATTGTTGTGATAGATAACTTGTTGTGCTGAGTTCAGGCCGATCACACCGCAAGGCAAGATATCAGCGATGTCGCTAGCCTGGCCTGATGATACTGTGCCAGCTAGACTGGTGTCATAAACGGTTTGTACTACATCACGCAATCCAGTGCGGATATAGGACGGGAGGTTGACATTTGGCGGGGTGGTACTATGTGGCTGGCGGGATATATGGGTAATGGCGCGAGTAATAATATCAAGAGGCTCTAATGCAAAACGGATGACAATAAACAATCCTATCACTTGCAAAATAGCGATAACAACCAAGAGACCTATCGTTACCGAGAGTGGTAGATTAATAGCCATAAAAATGACATGAAGAATGATGAGTCCAACCACAATAGCTGCGCCAGCTGCCAATAAAACACGGCGAAAATGACCTCCATAGTAGTCAGCGATCCTTATTGCCATGACACACCTTTGTTGTCGGCGAGCGCCGTTATCCATGTCTGTCCGCGATTGAGCGGAATATCTTTTCCGGACGAATCTTTAAAAGACAATGCAGACTTTGGATCGCTGCCCCGAGACCAGGTGGCCTCCGTCACGATACCGTTCTGAAAAATGGTGGCGCTCCCGCTACCACTCGTCGTGATTTGTTCTCGATAGCCATCTTCCATCGCAATACTCATCGGTACTTTCATCGCAATAACGGTTGTCGGAGCGATCTGGCCTTGCTCTCGATCTGCATGGGCGACGCCACCTTGCGAGCGTTTGTAGCTGTTGGTAGCGGTGTCATATGCATATTCGACATGGAATTGCCCCGTACTGATATCAATACTAATCGAGGTTGCATTGGGGCTGTCAGCTTTTTTGCCATCGGTACGCGCAAAAGGCGTAAAAGCGCTGACCGTCTTACCTTTGGCAGTAGCCAGGATGTCGAGCTTTTCAAAACTGGTATAGACATTGTGCGGCGCCGCTTTGTCGCGAACGCGCCAGTAACTATTGCCGTTAAAAAATTGATCGAGGTCTACCCCGTAAGCTCCGCTACGGATCATACTGAGAGCGCGGCTGCTTCCGCCGACATGTGCCACAGCGGCATCATATGGTCCAGCCCATTCGACATAATACGGACGGACGCTCCGTACGGGGCCGATGAGCTCGGGACGGTTTTCTTGATAGAGCGCTAGAAATCGTGTGATGCCGCCTTCGGCAATGGCTTCATAGACTATGCCTGCTTGTTTGAGGCCGGACTGTGGCCGAGCTTCAGGGCTGTTCTCAATGATGATGGCAGTGACTGGCTTTGAGGCGGTTGCTTGATCGGTGACTTCGACACCGGTTAAAGGAGAATAGATTTTGGCAGCTGGTTTGGCTAGTGTGCGGATGATAGGTGGTGAGCTCAGGGTTGGCGCTTTATAGTTCAACATGATACCTATGAGTATGAAACCGGTAGCGATGATGACCGCTAAAGCCATCACAAAATACCGAACCCCATGGTTGTCATGAAGTATCTGATGAATTTTTGTCCATCGTTTTGGCCTAGAGACGGGGTGGCTGGTATCGTTGGGTTGCGGGTGTGGATTTCTTTTTTTCCCGATCATAGATTTAGTATAGCAAAACGCTTGTGGTTGTGCCTATTAAATCAATGCTGAAATCGATATACTAGGCTATATGGTACGTCGATTGCGCCGCGCTATTTCTTCTTGTTTACCGCAACCTATTGTGTATGTGGCGGGTTTAGGGAATGATAGTACCGGAAATGGCACTCGGACTAACCCGTGGCGTTCGGTATCGTATGCACTCGGCAAGTTATCGTCTGGCGGAACGGTATACATGCTTGCGGGTGACTATAGTCCGTTTCAGGTAAATACGCCAAATGTGACCGTGACAGCTAGTACGGCGCGTGATGCGATCGTGAGGGGTGTGGCGGGCAGTTACGCTGCGGCGGCTATCCAGGCTCATCATGTAACTTTTTCTAACTTTGTGGTCACGGACTGTAAACCTCCACAAGACGCATTAGCTTCGACAACCTGTGTTGCCTTGTATGCGAATAGCGACTTTTGTGTGATTGACAACCTTGTCGTCAAAGATAGTGTCGGCACAAACTCCTACGGTCTCAAAACAGGCTGTATCGCCGTCGATGTGGCACATTGTCAGGATGTAGTGGTTAAAAACTGCGATATCTATAATACTGGCTTTGGTGTGTCAATCGCCGGCTATCGTTCAGCCCGCAACCAGGTGTTAAATAACAAAATCCACGACCTCAACGCTATCATCAAAAATACGCCAAAAACCTACAACAACAATGATGACTACGGCGGGGTGGCTGTTGGTTTCGGCGCGGTGCATGATCCGGCGGGACAAATAGTCCGCGGCAATACTATCTATAACTGTAGCGGTCCATCAGAAGACTACGGAACTGATGGCGGCGGATTTGAGATCTGGGATTGTTCGTATATCACTATCGAAGGCAATACGCTCTATAACAACGAAAATATCTTTGAAACCGGCACATGGAGCGGCGGTCAAAGCTGCCGGTACAACAAATTCATCAATAATATTTGTCAGGGAAAGACAACCGGCAGTACGCTTCCCCACTCGGTGGGAATGTTGGTTCGCAGCGCGGAAAATATGTTGATCGACGGCAATACGGTTACGGGTGTTGACTGGTGGTCGGTCGTCGTCTTTACGGGTGATGTCTTTAGCGGTGTACAAAAAGGTCTGACTATTACGAATAATTCCTTTGAGCAACGAGCTGATAAAATATACGCTATTAGCTCCAACCCCTCAGGGCAGAATTTTATGATTGATCGCAATCGGTTACACAGCGATAGTAATGTGATCGGGACAGACTGGAATAACGTCACGCATACAGCGCTCGCCGCATGGCGGACGGCTACCGGCTTTGATGCGGCTAGCTCGATATTTTAGAAATAGCTTGCTGTAGTCTCTGGAGCACGGTTTCTTTGCCGAGTAGCTCTAAGGTTTCGTTGAGCTGGGGACTAAAGGGAGCCCAGGTAGTAGCAATTCGGATCAATCCAAATACTATGCCGGGTTTTTGTCCGGTCTTCTCGAGAAGCTGGTTGAGCGTATCCTGGATAGATTGACTGTTCCAGCTGGTCGTTTCGAATTCGGTTGACGTAGACTTGAGTAGATCGACGATGTCAGTCGCGTCTAATTTTTTGAGCTGCTTGTTATCGGTTATGAGTGACATATCAACCTCTGGCTCCGTAAAGAAATACTCAGTCATAAGCGACATGTCAGCAAGGGTCTTGAGCCGGTCTTGAACAAGATGAAGTACCTGTTTTTTGTACGCTTCTTCCGCATCTGATGCCGATGCTGGCCAGTACGGAGCGGCTCTATGGTAGAGTTCATCCAGGGTAAGATTACGAATAACCTGCCCGTTCATCCAGAGTAGGCGTTTTTCATCAAAGCGCGCACCGCTGCGTTGGACTCTGTCGAGTGAAAACTTTTTCAGTAAGTCTTGTTTTGTGAAGACTTCTTGTTCCGTACCATCATTCCAGCCTAGCGTGGCAATAAAGCTCATCATTGTTTCTGGCAGGTAGCCGTCGCGGATATAATCAAGGGCGTCTTTGGCGCCGTCGCGTTTGCCAAGTTTTTTGTTGCCCTGTTCGTTGAGAATATGCGGCATATGAGCGAATATCGGCAGGAGGGGTCTCCCCTCCGACTCGCTACGGAGTGAATCCGTAGCTTCGTCTCCTCCCCCTAAAGCTCGCGTGAGACGCTCGTGTCTGTCGGTTTTCATATCAAAACCTAGGGCTTCATACAGGGCGAGAAAGTTTGGCATACTGCTGATGAATTCCTGGCCGCGGATGACATGGGTAATTTTCATCTCGGCGTCATCGACGATATGGGCGAAATTATAGGTCGGATATCCATCTGATTTGATCAGAATGATGTCATCGATGACCTCGGGGCTGGTGGTGATATCCCCCATTACCTCATCATGATAGGTGTATGGTTTTGGCACGGACTTAAACCGCAACGGCATGGTGCCATCCCACGTGGGTGGATTCTCGGGGCGATAATCTCGGTATAGGAATGCTTTTTTGTTGGCGGTGGCTGTATCGCGAAATGCTTGTACTTGATCAGCTGTATATGGATCGGCATAGGCGCGACCCGCGTCGATTAGTTTCTGTGCCCACGTACGATACTGGTCGAGGCGCTGGCTCTGGGTATACGGCGCGAAGGGTCCGCCAATGTCAGGGCCCTCATCATAGTCGATACCAATCGCATGAATGCTTTTGATAAGGTGTTCGGCGCTACCAGCGACTTCCCGTTTCTTGTCTGTATCCTCAAACCGCAAAACGAATTCGCCATTAGCTTGCTTGGCGACAAGATAGGCAAACAGTGCGGTGCGGATACCGCCTACGTGAAGATAGCCAGTCGGACTTGGCGCAAATCGAGTACGTACAATCATGCGACCAGTATAGCAGATATAGCGCTACATACTCTGGGCGATACGAATAACTTGATCGGTACGTAGCGGTGCATCTCCGTCGATCGTATAGAGCACTCCGCGATTAACCCACGCTGCGTTCGTGCCATAGGTATAGATCGTTAAGCCACCGGCATCATTGATAGAATAATCCTTGGTTTTGCTCGCGACGTAATTATCAAGCAAAGCCTGCGAGTCCCATTGGCTCTTTTGCTGGATGATAGAGTATTGGAGATTTCCTCCATTTGCCGCAAAATTGAGGCGTACCTGTCCATCGCCATATGCTACCGGTCCATCAAAGGTATAGCCAGTTGGCGTGTAGTTAGGGTATTCAGCATGAACGCCTGCTTGTGCAGCAGCAACGCGTACGGAGAGATTTGGCATATTAATGTAGGATAGATAACCGCCAAATACCATAACCGCGAGACTGGCAGCCATAAGAGAACTCGCTTTGAAACGAGCCTTAGCGCGTGTTTTTTTAGGTTTCTGCGTATTAGGAGTAGCTGCCGCCATTTGTGCTTCAATCAAATAATCTTTGAGTTCTTTGGCGGTTTTTGGTTTTGCAGCGATAGATTTCTCTGCCGATTTTTGGTGAATAGCCGTAACAACTGTTGGTTGTTCGATAGGTTTCTTGATTTCATCGACATGCTTTGTTGCGGTGGGGTGAGGGGCGAATTTTGTAATTTTTTCACTTTTTGTAACGGATGTTACGGATTTTTCTTTAGCTACGTTAGTCGTTAGAGGAGTTGGTTTTTTGACAAACTCGCGTTTAAGCGTTTTGCTACGTTGTTTTTTCGCGTGTTGATGCTTGACTGGTTGACGGTGAATTTCAGCCTGATTATCAGCTATAGCTGATGTTTTGACGGATGATGGCATTTTCTCATCAAGTTCAACCGGTAGCCCCGTCAATGTGTCATAATGGCGACCATTGATAAAAATTGTGTTTTTACCCCTCATAATTCCCTCTGTTTTTGTTGTACGTTTATACGTTACCTTTATCGTACTGCGAAATTGTTTGTAATGCAAGTGCTTTTATAGCGTCAATACGTGTATACTTATAGATAGTCCATGAATACGCATCACATGAGTAAGCGAAAACGTCAAGCTATATTATTTTTTACCTATGGTTTTATGACGCTTGCGACGTTAGTTATCACAGCAATTTGTCTGATGATTGTCGTGGGCTATCGGTTTGATATTACCCATGGCCGACTTGAGCAAGGTGGCTTGTTGCAGTTTCGTTCAACCCCTTCGGGTGCTGCAATTACGGTCGATGGAGTTAAGCAGGATTACCTGACACCGGGTAAGCTTGATATACGCTCTGGAAGTCATACCGTGAGTATGTCTAAAATTGGGTATGGCGTATGGCAAAAGTCAATCACCGTACGACCTGGCGAGGTACGATGGCTAAATTACGCACGTCTCGTTCCGGACTCTATCTCAACGGTTTCTCGATATACGGCAGATAGCATTACCTCAGCGTTGCAATCGCCAGACCGGAAATATGTGGTTGCTTTGTCATCTGCTAGTCCGACACATGTCACGATTTATGATGTTCGTGATCCGGAAAAAATAGTGGCTAAAAAATATGACATTCCTGATAATGTTACAGGAGCTACGGGTGATCAGAGCGTGACGCTTGGTATTGCAGAATGGGATTTTGGGTCACGCTTTCTGTTACTGAAAAGTACCGTCGGAGACCAAACCAGTTACCTTCGGCTTGATCGGACTACAGAAAATGGCGATCCAATTAACATAACCAAGGAATTTAATCTCCCTTTTTCTCATATGCATTTCTCAGGTACGAGCGGTAGGTTGTACTATACGCTGACGGGTCAAGATTTACGCAAAGTTGATTTAGGAGCAAAATCTGTTACGCAACCTCTTGTGACTGATGTGGTGCGCTATGTTCTATTCAAAGAAAGTGACATCGCCTTCGTGACTAAGTCTCAGTCTGGCGTTAATGCTGGAGTCTATATAAATGATAAGGCGACGATCGTTCGGTCATATGCTGATGACCCATCTGTTATGGTAGACATATCGGAGTACTATGCCCATCATTATCTCGCAATTGTTCTAAAGAATAAACTCACGATTATCAAAGACCCAATCGTCTCAGCCAAATCCTCGACGGATTTTGCAAACATCACCCTTCCTTATGAGGCAACGTGGCTTGATTTTGCAAACAACGGGCGGTTTGTATCAGCCGGTGCTGGCTACGCATTAACTACCTATGATATTGAGACAACGGAACAATCTTTAGTGAACAATGCCTCCAATAGCCCAGCTACTAAGCCTGTTTGGGTAGATGATTTCTATTTTGCAGACAATCAGAATGGTTCGGCACGAATCTATGAATACGATGGTCTCAATGAACATTCGATTACAAAAGCAGAGCCGACACTACCGGTTTTCTTTAGCGATAACGGGAAGTTTCTCTATAGCTTCATACGTCAAAACGACAAAACAGTCTTGCAGTCATCTCGATTAGTACTTGACTAGAATCCGAATAACCGGTCAAAGAGTGTTGGTGAATTTCCGCTGATGTTTGAGGGTTGATTTGTAGCAGGAGGCTGTTGTGTGGCCTGTGTGGCCCCGTTTGGATCAGGGCTTGTTTGATCGGCGTGAACCAAAAAGCGTTTTTGTGCCGTACCGACTGGCGTACACGTGACGAGGGTTACGGTCGGCTTCGAGTTATCAGTGATGAGCTTTTGAATCTCTGTCGGCATAATGGTTTCGGTACGGGTTACGGCATAGGTATAACGAGTGCCGTTGTAGTTTATGTAGAACTTGTCCCCTACTGCCATTTGCTCTAGTTGGACAAAGACGAATTTATAGCCACCATCATCAAAAACATCGTTGCTGGAGTGTCCCAAGAAGACTGAATTCCCTTTTTCGCCTGGGTTAGCATTGGCTCCAGGGATCGGATAATGAATAATGCCATTTCGTAGCGCGTTTTGGACGGTAGCCTCTGCAAGCGATTCGACACCGTAGACAACCGGCGCATCGATGTTAATTTTGGGAACAATCATTCGGGGTTCTGGTCCAACTTTTGTATTGGTTGAGGCATCCAGGATGATGTTTTGCGGGCTTATGGCTCCAGGACTAACATATGATTTGACCTGAGCGACCACGAGTCGATTATATTGCAAAAACAAGAATACGAGCATGACCATAATGGCGCTTAGGGCTGGTATAAAATGTCGGCTTTTACGAACTTTTTGACTATTTTGTTTAATTTTTTGTCGTAATTCGGCTTTGAGTCCTCTCGTGGCTTTTTCAGGAGAGATTACCTCTTCTTTTTTTGTCTGTTCAGTTGATAGAGGGGGTGAGCTCTGGACGGTCTGCGGAAACATATGACTATTACGTTCTCTTGCCTGAATCTGAGTGAGATAGTATCGTTCATAATACTGTTGATAGTACTGTTGCCAAGCCGTGTGGTAGTGCCGCCATTGATCAGAACGCATAACATACTCTTGCGTGTTGTTATGAGAACGATCATAGGGGCTAGTGTGTGTGTCATCTGGTGAGCTGGTAGGAGTAGTGGAAGTTGTTTGAGGGGTTGTCTGGGAGGTCTCTGGTGCAGGAGATGAGGCGGTAACGGATGGCAGTACTTCGGTCTGAGGGGCGGTTGTTTGGCTAGCTGAACTGGTATCACCGGCGTAGAGACGGTTGATCTGTTCCCGCATCAAAGCAACCGCGAGCTCTCGATCGGGTTTTTGCGAAGGTGGTGTCGGGTCGTCTTTGCGACTTGGGACAGTAATATGACGAGTATTGTTTGGTTGCATTAGAGTATTCCCACTCCCTGATAGTATACAATCTCTACAGATAGCCAGCAACTGGCAATGTGGCCAGTCATCCTATATAATACCTAGCGCAGGACATATCTGTTTGATGCCGCGATGGCGGAACTGGTAGACGCGCGGGACTCAAAATCCCGTTCCCCTTAAAGGAGTGAGAGTTCGATTCTCTCTCGCGGCACCAAACAGATAGGTATCTAATGAGTATGAATAGAAGGACTGGTAGCTGCTTTATTAATTTCCTCAATCCGTCTTGCAAAGTTTTCATCTCCCAGGGTAACGCCTGGTTCAGCATCCCACCCCCAGGCGCCGGCAGAAAAAGCCCCTTCGTCAAACGGCATTATAAGGTCACGTAGCCATGGTAAACACGTAGAACGAGCGAGTACGTCCTCGTCACGCTTGCAAACCTCCTGATGTTTTGCGACTTCTTTTATTTTCATATCGGCTGGTGATTCGGCAAAAGGGGTGTCGGCGTTTTTTTGTCTGAATTGAAAGGTTTTTTTATTGTTTATATTGAATTTTAGTTGATAGTAAGGTAATTAACCAAAAAAAACCCGATAAAAGGCATCACCCCATTTAACTGGA
>JAPUDQ010000005.1 GCA_027493025.1 Candidatus Saccharimonadota bacterium
AAATGTCGTCGCTTTCAGCGACGGTAAAATCAAATCACCCCCTGAAACCGCTTGGTCGGCGCTACGCGCCGCCAACCCAAAAGCCGCCCATGCGGGCGACCTCTCGGAGTTTTTCTATAATTTGGCTGGGGAGGAGGGATTCGAACCCCCGAATGCTGAGACCAAAACCCAGTGCCTTACCACTTGGCGACTCCCCAATATGGGTTAATTATACCTGAAATGTGCGAGGGGTTCGAATCGGGCTGGATATATCTTTGGTATAGACCAAAACCCAGTGCCTTGTCACGGTCTTACTTGCAAACTATCGTTTGCAAATCAGCCGCGACCCCGCCTCGACTCGGGCGACATTCGTCGCGCCGTGTCTCCGGCCTTGCGGACTGCCGACAGGCAGTTCTCACACTTAGCGACTCCCCAATAAATAAGGTGACGAGAGAAATTATATCACATTCTCCCAGGAAAAGTTTATGTATCCCCGCAAAGATACGTCTGACGATAGACGTACATCGCTATCTCCATGTGAAGCCGCATCAACTCCGCAAATTCTGGATATTCTGTCGTAAACCGTTCGGCCTTTTTAATATTCATCATCACAAACGTATCTTTATCGAAGTATCGTTTGGCGTTATCTTCGTCGTCGATATGAATAATTAACGTCAATATTTTGTCGATGAGACGCACGAATCGTGCCTCTGGGAGAGTTTGGTCCTCATACGAAGTAACATCGTCAACATAGTTAGGTATAAGATCGTTAAATTCCCAAGCCAACTGTCTGATTCCGGCCGTTTCACGAGAGTGTTTTGCGGCAAGCCCCCCAGCATCGATTGCATCAGTCGGCGTATCACCCACGTACGCCTCCACATCATCATGGCAGGCAGCAAACATAGCTACTTTTCCCGCATCTAACTGTGGGTACTGCTGACGTGCGACATAGACGGCAACTTTTACAAGCATCAAGGAATGCTCAGCAACATTTTCAGCTCGGCCGTCGGGATGGTCAACATGCGTGCGCTCTACGCGCGTCAAACGACAGCTGAGAAGACCCATCGCAACGACAACATTTGCCGTTTTACTCAGTTCCGCAATATATACTGGCCGCGAGAAAAGAAATGACGATGCATAGGCATCCTGTCCATATGTGGTCATATACTCATGATACGACACTATAATGCTTATGCGGATATTCCTATAAAATATGGGGTAGGTAGGGTATAATGCCTATATACATAACGGAGCTATCGTATGAAAAAATCATGGACAATATTTGGTATCGTAGCAGGAGCAATCGTACTTCTGGCGATGTTGCTCGCGGCAAGCTACAACGGACTAGTTAACAGCCGTGAAACAGTACGAGGTTCGATCAATAACCTCCAGAGTCAATATCAACGCCGGGCTGATCTGGTACCCAATCTCGTTAATACCGTCAAAGGTTCAGCTAACTTTGAGCAAGAAACGCTAACCAACGTCATCAATGCACGCGCCAAAGCGACCCAAGTAACGATCGACCCATCCAAAGCAACGCCTGAACAGATTAAACAATATCAAGAGGCACAAGGTGAGCTCAGCCAGGCGCTCGGTCGGCTGATTGCGGTTTCAGAAAATTATCCTGACCTCAAATCTACCGCTGCGTTCAACGACCTCATGACGCAACTCGAAGGCACCGAAAATCGGATTCAGGTAGCTCGAGCCGATTATGGCAAAACCGCTCAGCTGTACAACACGAAGATTCAGCGTTTTCCAACCAATATTTCGGCCGGTATCTTTGGCTTCCAAACATTCCCATATTTTACCGCTGACGAAAAAGCCCAAAAAGCTCCGACCGTTGATTTCAACAAACCGATCGCACAACCAGCACCGGCTCAATAAGCTATGAAACGGTGGCTTGTTCAGCTGTCACTACTAAGTTGTCTTATCCTAGGTTTCGCGTACCCGGCAGCTGCTGCTATGCCCGTACCGCCTGCGCCAAAAGAAGGATGGGTGCTTGACCAAACCAACACCCTTAGTCCCGATGAGCAGCACACGATCAACACAGTGATTCACGATTATCGTAATCAGAAGGGTATCCAGTTAGCGGTACTTATTGTTCCCACGATTCAAGATGATTATCTGGAGAACTTTAGTATCAATGTTGCGCGTACGTGGGGGATAGGTCAGAAAGACAAGAATAATGGAGCTCTTCTCCTTGTGGCGATGCGTGATCGCACCATGCGCATTGAAGTAGGAACCGGGCTTGAAGGTGATCTTACGGATAGCCGTGCAGGACGAATCATCCGGGAACGAATCACTCCAGAATTTCGAGCTGGCAAATACGCCGCAGGAATTCAGAGTGGTATCGAAGGCATGAAACTCGCGATCAACGCCGCTGATGATCCGCAGACCGCTGAACCTCCTGTCAAAAGCAGCAGTGGCTTTGGATTGTTGGTTTTTGGGGCCTATATGTTCATTTTTGTTCTGAGCTGGTTCGGCTCCATGCTTGGCCGGAGCAAGCGCTGGTGGCCCGGCGGAATTATTGGGGGAGTATTTGGGGCAGGGATTGGTGGCATTCTCAGCGGTGTTTTGATGACTACCATTATCTCCGGCTTTGTTGTTGGCTTTTTTGGTCTACTGTTTGATTATCTGGTCAGTAAAAACTACAAGAAAGCTGCTCGCACAAACACTGATCCATCCTGGTGGGCTGGCGGCGGCTGGGGCGGAGGAGTCGGCGGTGGATCCGATGGTATAAGTGGGGGTTTTGGCGGAGGCGACTTTGGTGGAGGAGGCGCGAGCGGAGATTGGTAGTTAGTCTCTCGACGTCTTGAAATAATAGGCTACGACCAACCCGAACGTCGGACCGACAACAGCAGAGTATGTCAAAATCGCATCTTTGAACGGGATCAGTAGTGTCTCGTTACGAAACAGCCAAAAAGTCGCGAGGTTATATAACGGCGTCACAATCATCAGGGCGATCATAATCCAAAAATAATATTTCACGAATTTTTTCGTAACATCCTGTCGGGTGTCATCTTCTTTTTCTTGAGAGCTGAGCTGCCGTACTAAATCAATTTGCGAGGTTACATCGTCATGATAGGTTGCAAGGCTTTTGTCGAATTGAGTAGTGGGGGATTTACGGACAGACATAGCTAATCAATCTTGCGTTTGATCTCAACTACCACCTTTTGGAGATTCTCATTATTGGTTAACAGTTCACCAATCGAGGTCATGATTTCATTAGCAATCGCCCGTTGGCCTTTGTCGTTAGCTTTTTTGGCTGTATCGAGGAGGGACTTCACGATCCGCGCATTCTCAACAGAAATATCCGCCAAACGCTGTGAGGCAGGCACCTTACGAAGCGGTGTTCCATGTAATAAAGAGGCGTAATAATCTTGGAGGGTATTGTCTTGCATGTCCCTCCAGTCTCGTTTGAAGTAGGACACTAGACCTAAGGAAGGTTGGTGTCAGTGA
>JAPUDQ010000006.1 GCA_027493025.1 Candidatus Saccharimonadota bacterium
CCAGTCCCATAGCCCTATCTAACATCCCCGCCGGTACCTATACCGTTTCTCTAACCGCTACCAATGGCACAGACACGAGTCAAGCGGTGACGGTGAGTGGGGTGGTGAGTGGGGGAACCGGAACGTCGGGATTAGTATTTACGTCCGGTAAGCGCGTAAAAATTATGCCACTTGGTGATTCGACTACTGCAGGGTGGGATGGATCTACGGGTAATACGTCTCCTGGCTATCGTGGGCCACTCTGGAGCCTATTGAATGACGCAGGAGTTTCAACACAATCTGTAGGACCGAATTCCGATACGGCGAATGGAATAGCAATTGTTGATGAATTTCACGACCGACATGCCGGTAATAGCGGCTGGGAGCTTAGTAAGATGCGCGATAATGTCATCGCTTGGATGAATCAGAGTGAGCAAATGCCAGATGTGGTGCTCATATTGGGCGGGGATAATAGTCTTGCTCATGAGCCATATCCATCTCCAGCTGAAGTTGCCGATGAGCTAAGAGGACTCATTACCAATATATATTCAGTAAACCCAAACGCGATCATCTTTGCCTCAACCGATACTTCAGGACCTGCCTCATCTTCAAAGCTACCCGAATACTGTGCATTAGTTCCTGGAGTTGTACAAGAATTTAAAACGGCGGGCAAAAAAGTATTCTTTGTCGATACGTATAACGTCCTACCGGCAAATACCACGGCATTTCCTGATAGTATGCACCCGACAGCCGATGGGTATAGTAAAATAGCTAAAAACTGGTTTGATGAGCTCATGGCTGCTGATGCGGGAGAAGAATATCCATAGGATGGGGTCCTATAAAAAATAGGATTTTCACTCTACAATAGAAGGATGGATCAACAACTGGCGCTTGAGATTATGCATGCAGGCGAACATGTCTTTTTGACAGGGCCAGCTGGTTCTGGAAAGACGCATGTGTTGAGACAGTTTATTACCCAAGCAAAAAAGTCTGGTAAGCACGTTTCTGTAACGGCTACCACTGGCCTTGCGGCAAGCCATATTGGGGGTAATACGATTCATGCATGGAGTGGTATAGGAGTGAAGGATCGTTTAGAAGATGACTTCGAGGATTATTTGCTAAAAAGCCGTCGAGATATTATTGAACTGACGGATATTTTGGTGATTGATGAGATATCGATGCTCCATGATTATCGGCTTGATATGGTTGATGCTGTCGCACGACGTGTGCGAGACGATACGCGGCCATTTGGCGGTATGCAGGTTGTTTTGTGTGGAGATTTTTTTCAGCTTCCCCCAGTTAACCGGCAGGGCAGCCGCGAGGGAAGGTTTGTCGTTAACTCACAAGCATGGCAAGAATTACATCCGATAATTTGTTATTTGGCAGAGCAACATAGACAAGATGATGAACGTTTATTGGATATTTTAAACTCACTCCGGGCAGGTGATATACGGCGACGACATGCAGAAAGCTTATTGCGTAGGGTGGAGGTGCTGAATAACGAGGTAATTACAGAGCTGCATACCGTTAACGTTGACGTTGATCGTATCAATGAATCACGATTAAAGGGGCTGCCTGGCAAAGAGCATAGGTATATCGCTACAACAACTGGTGCAGAGAATTATATTACTACCTTGAAACGGTCTTGTGCTGCGCCAGAACAATTGATACTCAAAAAAGACGCGCTGGTAATGGCTATCAAAAACAGTTTGGATCGCAAATACGTTAATGGTTCGATCGGGACGGTAGTGGGGTTTGAGGCTATGACTGACTATCCTAAAGTTGAGTTTCGTAGCGGGAAGACCGTTGTCATAAAACCAGACAGCTGGGAACTGCGGGATGGGGATAAAAAACGAGCTGGTCTTAGTCAGATACCGCTTCGGCTTGCCTATGCGATAACCGTCCATAAAAGTCAGGGAATGACACTGGATGCGGCGCGGATCGATCTTCGCAAGGCATTTGTCGAAGGTATGGGATATGTTGCCCTAAGCCGGGTTCGTAGTCTTGAGGGTTTACAATTAGTTGGCATAAATCGTATGGCATTAAGGATTAGCGAGGAAGCACTGATGATTGACGCGCAACTGCGTCAAAAGGCTTGTGATGATCATGCGCGGTTTGAATACTTACGAACAAGAGCCCGTTTGAGGCAAAAAGATGAGGTGAAAATAGCGACAGAGAAGCAACGAAAAGCGTCCTCATGGCAAGAACGGCTCGAGAAAATGCGTCAGAAACACCCCAATGCGTATCGGCCCTGGACACATCAGCAAGATGAGCAACTAAAACAGGACTTTCAAAATGGCGCGACGGTAGTAAAATTAAGCCAAACCTTGGGCCGAAATGAAAAATCTATCACTCTCCGTTTGCAGAAGCATTTTGGCGAGGATGTGGTGGTAATGTAGGATGCTTACGATCACAATGGCTTAAAACCATGGGATAACGCAGCCGTGTTTTTGATCGTGAAGGAAGCTGGCAGGTAATAGCTTATTATATTCTAGCTGGGTTGTAGTGACCGAGCAGAGTGACAGTGCAACCTGCTGCTTGGAGATCAACCATAATGCGTGATAGGGTCGCTGGATCGCAGAGAATATCAACATAAAACTGGTATCTGAACCGTTCCCCGCGCAGGGGACGTGATTCGAGTTTGGTGAGGTTGGTATGATAGCGAGCAAAGACGCCAAGTGCATTATAGAGTGCACCGGGACTGTGAGAGGTGATGAGGCGTAGTGACGCCTTGTTGGCGGAACGTGCATCGACCGGTTCTGTCCCAAGGATCAGAAATCTCGTTAAGTTGGTCGGTTCATCCTCGATATTTTTATACAGGATCGCTAAATCGTATTGTGAGGCTGCTTGAATACCAGCTATAGCTGCGGATTTGGTGCGGTGCTTTGATTTGATGTCGGCAACGGCACCCGCCGTGTCGTGATGTTCGATGATTTCAGCGTGCGGAAGATGCGTTTCAAGCCACAGACGACATTGGCTAAGTGCAACCGGGTGTGAATACACGTTGTGGATGTCAGACAGAACGGTTCCGTCAAACCCAATGAGGTTCTGACGAATGTGTTCAATAGCCTCGCCAATTATCGGGAATTGGTAGCGAAACAATAGATCATAGTTATCGCTAATCGTGCCGTAGAGTGTATTTTCAATAGCCACAACTCCATGATCGGCGGATTGATACTTCATTGCGGTAAATACATCCTGAAACGTCTCGCAGCATACGAGTTCAATATCTTGACTAAAAAAACGCTTAGCGACTTGGTGATGAAACGAACCAGCTTGGCCTTGAATAGCAATACGCATGATATCTATGATACGCTATTTTATATATCTGGTCAGCCGGATTCATTAAACTAAAACGGAACAGCCAGTACAATTAGGTTTGTAACAACAAC
>JAPUDQ010000007.1 GCA_027493025.1 Candidatus Saccharimonadota bacterium
GTTATCCCTCACTTTGGGGCACGTTCCCACGCGTTACTCAGCCGTCCGCCACTCGAGTACTCCGAAGAGCCTTTCCGTACGACTTGCATGTATTAGGCACACCGCCAGCGTTCATCCTGAGCCAGGATCAAACTCTCCATAAAAGATTTTGAATCTGAATTCAAAAACACTTACTCGCTTACGCGAATAAGATTAACTGACGAAATTGATTTGCACTGCCAAATTGTAAACGTTCATTATCTCACCACCTCGAAAACTGCGGTAGACTGTTATTGATCATACGGTACCTGTCCCCATCTGTCAATACCTTTGCTGGATTATTGTGTTATAAAAAATGCCACACTAATGCCTATTAGTAGTCCAAGTCCAGTACCGGCCAATACCTCTAAGGGTTTATGCCCTAAAGCAACCCTTGGCATTGGATCTTTAGCGAAAGGGGATTTTTCAATGAGACGTATAAGGGCTTCGCCCTGTTCTCCTATAGAGCGTCGCGCCACAAGCGCATCATACACCGTAATCATTGCAAACACAGCGGCAACAGCGAATAGGTTACTTAGTCCTTCATGAGCATAAATAACAGCCGCAAGGGAGACGACTGAAGCAGAGTGTCCACTTGGCATATTACCTGACTTAAAGAAATACCGCCATGAATGAGTACGCGAAGAGTCGAGAATGTATTTTATTATTTGCGCGAACGTAAAACCAAGTATAGGGGCTAATAGATACGCCAGGCTACTACTCATCACCACTCTCCTCTACCTCCTGAGTCTGAATGAGGCCAATTGAGGCAACATTGTCTTCCCCGTTTAAGCGCATAACACGAACTCCCTGAGTCGTGCGTCCCAACGTCGGTATATCTTTGAGTGCTACCCGGATAGTTTGTCCTTTTGTTGAAATCATGATTACTTCAACATCATCTTGGGAGATAGAGCGAACCGTTATCAGATTACCAGTTTTCGCCGTGACAACCGCAGCTTTAATACCAACCCCCCCACGTTTATGAGTTGGGAAATTTGTTACTTTTGTGATTTTCCCAAATCCATTTTTACTCATAACAAGCAGATTTGGGTCTTGACTGGCAAGATCCATGCCAACGACCATATCCTTTGCTCGGAGTCGTATGCCACGTACGCCACGCGCAGATCGTCCCATGGGTCGCGCGTCAGATTCTTTAAAGCGAATGGCCTGTCCTAAAGCTGTAGAAATAACAACTTCATCATCACCACTACTTCTTCGTATCCAACGTAGCTCATCACCATCATCAAGATTAATAGCAATAAGGCCTGATTGACGAATATTCTGATAATCTTTCAATGGAGTCTTCTTAACGGTACCGTTTGCAGTCGCCATAAACAAATATCCTTCATCACCCTGATCCTTGCCAATTTTAATAATCGAGGTAATGCGTTCCTCTGGTTGCGTCTGCAAAAGATTTACCGCCGCAACCCCTTTTGCTTGAAGGCTCGCAACGGGCACCTCATAGGCCTTAAGCCTAAAGACACGACCCTTGTTCGTAAAGAATAGCATCCAATCATGAGTACTACAGGTTACGAGCTGATCTATAACGTCAAGCTCTTTAGTTGTCATGCCTTTTTTACCTTTGCCACCTCTGTTTTGGCGACGATAGTCTGTAAGAAGAGTGCGCTTTATATAATTTTCTGTCGTAAGAAGTACTACAACATCTTGCTCTGGAATAAGCTCTTCATCACTAAATTTCCCAAGCTCATGGTTGATGATCTGGCTACGTCGTTCATCACCATACTTTTCTTTCATCTCAAGTAATTCAGTCTTAATAATCTTGAGGATCTCACTTTCATTTGCAAGTATTTTTTCATAATTGGCGATTGCTGCAAGAAGTTCAGAAAGCTCATTTTCGATTGCTTCGCGTTCAAGCCCAGTCAAACGACGCAATTGCATAGCTAAAATTGCCTTAGCCTGAATTTCAGATAACCCAAATTTCTCAATTAAGGACGCTTCTGCAATCTCAGTTGTTTTGCTAGCTCGAATTGCTTTAATAACTTCATCAATGTGATCTAGAGCAATCTTATATCCTTCAAGGATATGAGCTCGTTCTTTTGCTTTGCGAAGCTCATATTCCGTACGGCGGCGAACCACAATCTGACGATGCTTGATAAACTCATGTAAAATCTCATTAAGTCCCAGAACTCGAGGCTGAATTCCATCAATCAAAGCCAACATATTATAATGAAATGAGGTCTGAAGAGCCGTTAGCTTATAAAGTTGGTTCAATACTTTCTTGGGGTAGGCGTCCTTTTTAAGCTCAATAACGATACGTATCTTACCACGAGCACTTTCATCACGAAGATCATTGATAGAGGTGATTTTCTTTTCCTTATGTAGTTCGGCAATCTTTTCAACTAATGTTGCTTTATTTACTGCATAAGGCATCTCCGTAACGACAATTTGATGTCGTCCTTTTTTCGTTTCTTCGATGCTGGCAACTGCTCGAATCGTTACACTGCCGCGCCCTGTAGCGTACGCCTGCCGCATAGGAGCTCCCCCATACACCACTGCCCCCGTTGGAAAATCCGGCCCTTTCACATGTTGCAACAGATCATCTAATGTTGCTTCGGGGTTATCAATCAAATGAATTGTTGCATCTACCAGCTCCCCTAAGTTATGCGTCGGAATACTCGTCGCCATACCAACTGCAATACCAACCTGCCCGTTAAGAAGCAGGTTCGGAAGTTTCGCCGGGAGAACCATCGGTTCTTGCTCTGACCCATCGTAGTTATCACGAAAATCAACCGTTTCTTTATCAAGATCAGTCAAAAGCTCATTACCAGCCTTACCGAGTCGCGCCTCTGTGTACCGACTCGCAGCTGCTGGGTCACCATCCATCGAGCCAAAGTTACCCTGTCCTTGAACAAGTGGATAACGCATCACCCAATCTTGCGCCAATCGAACCATAGAGTCATAGATACTTGAATCGCCATGCGGGTGATATTTACCCATCACCTCACCAGCGATACGAGCTGATTTTGCAAAGCGTCCGCCTGGTCGTAGCCCCTGTTCGCTCATAGTGTATAAAATACGACGGTGTACTGGCTTGAGACCATCTCGTACATCCGGAAGCGCCCGATCGATAATAACACTCATTGAATATCGCAAGAAGTTGTCTTCCATGACGTTTTCGACCGTACGGTTCTCAACAAGTCGTGAATGTGTTTGCGTCAAACTTACATCATCTTCTAAAACTTCTTGATCTACAGCCGATGACAGGTTGTCGTGTTGCGTGTTTTTTATATCTTCTTCGTTCATCTTAGACATCCAATTCTTCTAGGCTTAAGTCTTTCGCACGACTTTGTATAAAGGTTTTACGCATCGATACCTCATCGCCCATTAATTTTGAGAAAATAGCATCGGCCTTTTCGGCGTCTTCTATCTTCACCTGTACGAGCACACGATTTTCAGGGTTCATTGTGGTATCCCATAGCTGACTAGCATCCATCTCACCAAGACCCTTATAGCGTTGAAGAGAAGATTCGTTAAGACCTGCTTGTCTAACGAGTGACTCATTCTCATCAATTTTCGTACCCCGCGCTTTGCGATCTTCGATCATTTGTCGGAGCTTATTATCCAGCTCTTCTTCGTTATAGGCATACTCACGCTTATTATTGCCAAGCTTGACAAGAAATAGTGGGGGTTTAGCCAAATAAATATGACCGCCCTCAACAACTGCCTTCATATAACGGAAGAAAAACGTCATAAGGAGAGTAGCGATATGGCTACCGTCTACATCTGCATCAGTCATAATAATAATCCGATCGTAACGAAGCCCATCAATATCAAACTGATCGCCGATACCTACACCCATACCTTTTATAAGCGAGACAATCTCATTATTGTGTAGCATTCTATCAAGCCGTGCTCGCTCGACATTGAGAACCTTGCCACGTAGCGGTAAAATCGCCTGAGTTTTGCTATCACGACCTGATTTTGCTGATCCGCCAGCTGAGTCACCCTCAACAATATAGAGTTCACAATCCTTGGGATTTTTACTAGAGCAATCGGCTAGTTTACCCGGTAAGTTCAGTCCGTCAAGCGCCCCTTTTCGTAAAACATGATCTCGAGCAGCAAGAGCTGCCTTACGCGCACGGGCAGCAAGAATAGCATTTCCAATAATTTTCTTGGCAATACCCGGATGCTCATCAAGATAATACGCAAAGTACTCATTCATTACCTGCTCAACATAACGACGCATCTCTGGGTTACCAAGCTTATTTTTTGTCTGTCCTTCGAACTGTGGATCGGGCAGTTTCACAAGAATGATTGCTGTCAATCCTTCACGGATATCATCACCCGTCAGGTTCTCCTCCTTTTCCTTCAGAAGACTGTTCTTGCGTGCATAATCGTTTATAACACGCGTCATAGCAGTTCGAAAACCCACGAGATGCGTACCACCTTCAGGATTAAAAACATTATTAGCGAACGGCTTTACAATCTCAGAAAAACTATCATTATACTGGACTGCTACTTCTACCATACAGTCCTCGACTTGACGCTCAACATAGAAGATATCTTCGTCAACGACTTCTTTGCCAGTATTAAGGTGTTTTACATAACTTTGGATACCACCTTCAAAATAGAACGCGTAACGCTTGCCAGTTCGTTCATCAATAACCCGTGCTTTGATGCCTTTAGTGAGGTACGCCTGATGTCGCAGATAGTTAAGAACCCATTCATAGTCAAAGTCAATAGTCTCCTTAAAAATCGTAGGGTCAGGATAAAATGTTATGGTAGTACCTTGCGGCCGATCTGTCTTTCCAACTTTCGTAAGTTCTGTTTGCGGCACCCCGGCTGCGAATTCCAGTCGATATAACGTATTGTCTTTAATAACTTCTGCGATAAGTTTTGTAGATAATGCATTAACCACACTGGACCCTACACCGTGCAAACCAGAAGATACTTTATATCCACCACCACCAAACTTACCGCCTGCATGAAGAATGGTTAGTACAGTCTCGAGTGTGCTCTTGCCTGTTTTTGGGTGTTTATCTATAGGAATACCACGACCATCATCTGTAACTCGACATCCTCCATCAGCTAGTAACTCAATTTCTACAAATGTCGCATAGCCTGCTATTGCTTCATCAACGCAGTTATCAGCAATTTCTTTAATGAGATGGTGCACGCCATCATATCCAGTACTTCCAATATACATACCAGGGCGTTTTCGAACTGGCTCAAGCCCCTCCAGTACCTGGATTTGGCTAGCATCATAGCTAGCAGCATCTTTTTGTTTGGTCACGCTATATGCTCCCCCACGTTATTACTGCCAAATCGACAGTCTTTACAATACAGTAATTATACAGCATAAAAATTGCTCAAACAACCTATTGCACTGAACACAATGATTATGCTATTTTAATATCTAAGGAGTTATAAAAACAAAAAAATATGTTCGCAAAACTGGTATCTGGTTTACCGTTTTCGCCAGCGCTCGTCGGTCAATTAGGATTTTATGCGCGGAGACTAAAAAAAGAAGAGACAACCCGACGTCTCGGTCTTATTTTTACTGCCTTGGCCCTAGTTGTGCAATCATTCGCTGTTTTTTCTCCACCCGAACCTGCAAATGCCGCAAGTGCCGCTGATCTTATCTACGGTGGCGTTACCAGCAAAACTGCCCTTCTGGCTCGCTACGATGATACCTCAAAAGACTTTAAGGCAATTATGGATTATCTCGGCATTAGCAGAGCTGAAATAGCCGCCAGCCGTGAAGTTAACTTTAACTCCTTGGACTATGGAAAAGACACAGGAACCTGGCTTAGCTTTGGCCGTATTCCACGACTGAGCTTAGCTGGTGGCGAAGTGAGCCACGCCATCCCTGGTACATCCACAACTCTTTACTCACGCCCACTCTGGACATTCGACACAACAACCTGGACTACAGCCCACGGATCAACCTATCCTGGTTTCGTTGGAACCTCTGCAAAAATTGGTGCTTTTGCTATCTCAAAAAACTGTGGTAATGTAACAGTCCGTACCCTGCCAACCCCCCCACCACCTCCACCACCGGTTGTGCCCAAGGATATACAAGTTTGTCGTCCTGGCATCGGAGTAATTACGATCAAAGATATCGAAAAAAAATCAACAGACCTCCCAGCTGATAATGAAGTGTGCCGGCCCAAACAGATTCAGGTCTGTCGTCCTGGAGTTGGCGTGATTACAATCATAGAGAATGAAAAGAAATCGACTGACCTTGCTCCAACTAGTCCTGAATGCCAACCAAAACCCAAACAGATTCAGGTCTGTCGTCCTGGAGTTGGGATAGTAACCATCAGTGAAACCGAAAAGAAATCGACTGACCTTGCTCCAACTAGTCCTGAATGCCAACCAAAACCTCAGCCAGTTGCTGCCTGTAGCGCATTAGAAAGTCGCATGATTGAACGAACAAAATACAATTTTACGAGTACGGCAGTAGCTCAAAATGGTGCAACTATTAACAAACATACTTTTATTGTCCGATCCAAAGACGCAATGGGTAGTATCATTACCCAAAAAACAATTACCACTGCAAATCAAACGGCTGATTCAGGAATTATAGAAATCAAAGAAGCCGGAACATACCACGTCAGCGTCATAATTTCGAGCTCCATTGGCGATAAAACCAGCATAAACTGCGCCAAGATAATTACCGTTGCCGCACCGGATAAATGCGTCGTTAATTTAAATATTTTAGCAACCGACAAAGAGTGTCAGCCTTGCCCTGCTAATCCAAGCTTGTGGTACAAAGATGAGAATTGTCGAGAACGAGTTGCTTCCGAAAAGCAAGCGACAAACCTCACTCAAAATGGAGTGCTCGCTGCAAATGTCACCGCAAATGGAGGCGATCGCATTCAATTTACCGTCACAATGTATAATGTTGGCAAAATACCTGCCTCGGTTGATTTTAAAGAGAATATGACCGATGTACTCGAGTATGCCAAAGTCTATGATAACGGTGGCGGTGATCTTATAACCGTTAATGGCGCAAAGTACCTTAATTGGAACAAGATGACGCTCGCCGCTGGACAAAAAGTAAGTCGCACGTTCAGTGTCAAAGTCTTAGATCAGATACCGCTAACACCGCGCGGAACCTCAGATCGCGGCTCTTACGATTGTATAATGACAAATACTTTTGGTAATACTATCAATATAAATATGAATTGTCAGGCGCCAAAGCTTGTCGAACAAGTAGTTGAACAATTGCCTAGCACTGGACCGAGAGAAAACATTATCTTCTCTGGAATTGTTACAAGTATCGTTGTTTATTTCTACGCCCGCTCACGCCAGCTTGGCAAAGAAATCCGCTTGATACGCAAAGACTTTAATGCCGGAACTTTATAGGAGGATATTATGAGCGAAAAAGGATCTATAGAAAAACTTACCCCTAAATTAGAAGTAGCAGAAATAGCACGTGATCAGGCAGAAAAATTGCGCAAAATTGAGTCAAGTGTTGAGAAATCTCCAGAAACAAGCTCCGCAGAGAAAGCCCATGAAGCTCGAAAAGAGACCGAGAGCATCTTTGCAAAAGAGTCCTCAAAAGAAGCTCGTACAGGTGGTGAGCCTACGGTAAGTGCTACAGCAATACGCCGTATTACAAAACGAGAAAAACAACGAGCCTACAGACAGACACTTATTCGTGCTCAATCCGAAATGAGCGCGCCCGCTCGTGCATTTAGCAAGATAATTCATGCGCCAGTTGTTGAGAAAGCCAGTGATATCGTAGGCGGAACAGCGGCACGACCAAATGCCCTACTGCTTGGTAGTGTCGTTGCTCTCATATTCCTTAGCGTGCTATATGGACTTGGACGTACCTACGGATATCATCTCTCCGGTTTTGAGATGATTGGCGCCTACATAGTTGGGTGGATAATTGGACTATTCATCGATTACGTGCACATCCTAGCAACAGGACGTGCGTAATTCTTTGGCTCTATCCCCTATTTATTAGTAGGATTTGAGGAATGTTCTTGAGCCAGTGTATCGCCCTCATTTGTATGATGAAGATTGCCCCTTAGGTCAATAAAGATTTCGTCAACACCAGGTTGCGGTGAGTCTTTATTTATTTTTAATGTGGTAGGATCGCTGTTCTGGCTCGTGTGCTCTAAGCCCTTTTGTTGCACCTCATGGAGATGTGCATCAAGGTTACGAACCTCAGCAAGAGCAAGTTCTTTATTATTTTCTGTAATTTGATTGGGATTTTTAAAGGATAGTGAATCACCGATGCCTTTACTTTGCAGTTTATGAAGTCGGTTATCACGATACTCCGGCTTTTTATTCTCTGGTGAAACCAGCTTCTTCTTTTGTGACGCATGCTCTTGAGACATCTCTCTTGCAAGTTTTGCGACTGGATCATTTACGATTGCAGATAGTTTCGGTTCATCCTCAGTTTTTTGTATTTTCAAAGGCTTGTCTGATGCAATTACACCGTTGGACTGACTCTTTACAGATGATTGCTTTTTATCGGTTGAGCTAGCAACCTCTGGAGCTAAGCCATTAGAGGTAGCAGTCGTCCGTTTCTCCTCAATTTTTTTACGTTTCGCAAGCCATTCATCAAGAAATGATGAGCCAGTACCTCCTGCGCTTGGCTTGTCCGTCGAAAGCCCCTGAAGTTCACTGCGTCGTCGATCTCGGGCCTCATCGCCAGCACGCAAACGAGCAAATACCTCTCGCTCCACATCAGTACGAGGTTTTCCATATTTCGCTGCAGATAGTTTCTTCAATGCTTTTGCGAGTTGTTCATTCGGAGTTCCCAGTGGAGGCAACAGCGACATGCTAAAAGGCTGTGATGGTACATTATTGATCATAACACTAGCAATAGTTTCAAAATTCGGCAATCGGGTTAGATCTTCCGCGTCAAATGTTGGTTGAAATCGCTTAACCATGAGCTCAGCATCTGTCGTACCGATACGACCTGATACAATCGTGCCCACATTACCAATAATCGCTTCTCGAATCTTGTCAGTCAATTGTGTCATAAACTGGTTTGCTAGGATAAGATTTAGCCGATATTTTCTCGCCTCCGATAGAATTCCCTCAAAACTATCAGTTGCAAAATTCTGAAACTCATCAACATAGAGTGAGAAATCTTCACGCTGATTTTCTGGTATGTCGGCTCGCCCCATAGCCGCTGCTTGAAATTTCATCACAAAAATCATACCAAGTAGCTGAGAGTTCAGCTCTCCTGTCCTACCTTTACTGAGATTGACAAGTAAAATCTTCTTGTTATCCATAATATCGCGCAAATTAAACCCAGATTTTGTTTGCCCAATAATATTGCGCATCATTTCATTACTCAAAAATGCGCCAAACTTTGACACAAACCATCCGAGAACCTCAGATTTATGATAATCACTGGTCTGTGCCATTTCTTTATTCCAGAAATCTAATACGGTCTGGTCAGTCACGTATTTAAGCTTTTCTTTCGCAAATTCATTATCATTAAATACTTGAGGAATATCTATAAAACTCGTTCCCTTCGGGTCGCTCATAATCGTCAGTGCCGCATTACGAAACCAATGTTCATATCGAGGACCAATAATACCTGAGTGACTTGGATCATAGAGTCGATACAACATCGCGATCGCTTCTTGTACAAGAAAATCTCTCTGGTCAGGGGTGTCAAACTCAAACAAATTTAATCCAACAGGATTATCCATGTCACTTGGATTAAAGTATATGACATCTTCAACTCGCTCCTTAGGTACCATACCCATAAGCGCCTCAGCCGAATCTCCGTGCGGGTCAACAAATGCAAACCCTTTGCCGTCCAGCATATCTTGCAACGCAAGGTTTTCAAGCAATTTTGATTTACCGGTACCGGTTTGACCAATGATATATGTATGCCGTCGTCGATCGACCGTACCAAGGCGAATCTCTTTCTTAACCCCGCGAAAAACATTGTAGCCAAGCAAAAAACCCTCATCGAGCACTTGATTAGGTCCATCGACCTGTTTTGTTGCTTGACGCTCTAACTGTGAGGTAGGAATGTTGTGTTGATCAGGTAAATGAAATAGCGTTGCAAGCTCAACACTATTCAAGATATTACTCGTAATAGACTGCGGAAAAAACCGAAAAATAAAGGCAGTAACAAACTCTTCAACATTTTTTGTGGTAGCAAATTTAAAGCCATTTTTACCAGGTGCATCAAATAATGAAAAACTCGCGACAACATTTTTCATAAGTCCTTGCGAACGAGCTGAGACATTCGAGGAAGCAATAACCCGAACTAATACCTCATATCCCGGATGCTTTGTCTTCTCTTCAACTGCATCAATTGCTTGTTGCTCCAGCGTAGTTAATTGTTTTTCAACCGAATGCTCTGCTTTTCCATCCTCAGCAGTTGGCGCTTTCCATAGCGCTTCAAGTAAATCACGAGCACTAATACCGCCAAAAGGATTTCGAGAACCCCCTCCGCTCACTCGATCCTTTTTTATTTTTTCAACAAGTTTCTTTGATACACCTACCCATCCATCGGGCGCAGGACGAAGAAGTATCTGAATACCTACGCCATCTTCCCTTCCAGCTGCCGATAAAGCATTCAATAATGCACGCATTGCATCACGTTTCGTATCTTGAAATGTTGCAATTGGATAAGAATATTGTTTTTTTAACGTCAACTCACCACCAATCGTACCACTAATCTTGCCGACTTTGCTAAATAGATTATGCTCTTCCACCTCCTCAAGTCGTGCCGATGGATACGCCGCCGAAATCGCCTGCTGAACGACATCCATAAGAACATGTGGCACTGCCACATAATAATGCACTAGCCCTTTACTGGCTATAATTTCGAAGGCTATATGTCTCTGGCCATAGACACGAGATTTAAATCCTTGCGTAGCCGTACTCGCGATGATGTTATACATTACCTGGGCCTGGCTTAGCGCCTCATCGGTAATATCTCTTTGATCTCTGCCATTTGTCTCGATATCATCGCTTGGTGGCGGTAGATGAATCAAGAATGACACCATTTTTAGCCCACGTTCATAGTTTTTTGCTTCTCGAACTACTTTACGATACTGGGTATACGCAATTAACAAAAGTCCACTGATGAATACCGTTGATACAAGTACTCCAAATACTACATCACCCACTCTAGTCCTCTTTTTGTAATTTTATTACTTTACCATACCGTTTATGGAGATAGTCTGCCTGTAGTCGTCGCACTGCCTGCTCCTGGGCGAAAGGATCATCTTTTGTGTCACTAATAATCTGCTTAGCTTTTTCTACCCATTCTTTTTCTATTAAATCCTCATCAGCAGCCACCGACGGGTTACTATCATCAACGAGTATAGGTTGTGAAGTAACAGGCTCTATACTGGGTGAAGGCGGCAATGGAACAACGGGAAGCGGCGGGGCGGTATTATCACCCACACCTCCACCAGTCTTTCTCTCTTGTAGTGCAGGCTTTTCTAGCGGAAGCTGATATTCAGCGCCCTGATTAGGCGCTGTTTCAGAATTCTGCGGTATATTCGGCCCCACTTCAGGGGATCCATACGGTGATGGAAGCATTGGTCCCATAGATAAAGTATATCATAGCGCATTAAGAGACGCCTATGCTTAGAAACTTATTAACATGTTCGTCGTACCACATAAAAACTAGCTAATCCAACAAGCGCAAGAACAAGTAATACATCCTGTATCCTCGTCTGGTTAAGCGACTGCATGCCTAGAAGTAGAATCGGAGCAAATGCTACCACGCTAGCAACATAATACGCTCGTCGTGTATATAGCTTACTCTCAAAAACACCTTTTGACAGATCGCCCTGACGACCTATCTTTTGTCGAACCCAGTATGTCCCTTTTATAAAAATAAAGAGACTGCTAGCAATAATACTGTAGAGTAATAAAAAAACGAGCATAATGCTCGCTACACTTTCTGCTGGATCAAGATAGTTAACTGCTAGAACAAGACCTATACATGCAATCATTGGTAAAATAAGTAATGAAAAATGCTTGGTAGACACTGTCATGTTCTCACTATATCACGTATCTTTTGCAGTTTAGCGTGCCTGCGCGACAAATCAAATGCTACAGTGACGAACATCCGCCGCTAAAAATAAATATAAGGGCGCGTGTCACGAGTAACGATTCGTCGCGCAAGGCGACTTGACCGCTCGCCTCATTTCGCCTATACGGCGCAACGGGGCAACGTGCGGTTTTTGCGGAGTTAACTGTAATCGAAGATCCAATACGACCTCAACGATATACCGTTTATCTCTACGCTTGTTTGGTATTGTTTGGCAGCGACTCATTGACGCATTTTTGTGTTTGAGAAACTGCCGTTTCAATACCAAACATTTATTTTTTGTTAGATCATTTTGTAATGATTTAACGTAAGGTGCATGCTCTTCTTAGATGAAAAGCATATTACCTTTATAGCATAAGCTTTCTATTAATGCAATAGTTTTGAACAAAAAAATTGTTGTTATATTGTACAATAGTTTTATTCTTATCTGTATCATTTCACTATCGTTGCTTATTAAGCATCGATACGTAATAGTTTTTATTACAATAAAAACTATTACGTATCGATGTTTTATGCGATAGCTTTTTCATACCCCCTGGTAAAAGCTTAGTGTTTATCAAATAGACTAGGCCACGCTAAAGCTTAACGACATATACCATTTGTATATCCCTCCAAGCTTCCGCTTGGAGTATGTCTGCCTCCGGCTATCAAAACAACGTTATGTTGTTTTGCCCCGCATTATCGTTGCCTTAGTTTTCTATGTATCGCCGAATAATCTCTTCGTTAATACCAACCGTTGAGACGAAGTAACCTTTTTATTACGTTCTTCAATATCCTCACAGCCATCACGACAGACTGCGTATAGGGTATAGTTCCGATCATGCCGGGCGTTTCCTACATACCGTACACCATAGATGTAGCCGTTAAAAGCTAATCGAATGTATTTTAAAGGTGTTTGTCTTGCTCGTTATTTTCTCTTCACGTATTTAGCTTGCCAATATGCAGCTAATTACGCGAAAGAGTACTGCCACTTTATGCAGTTCATAGTTTTCCACATGTAAAAATTACATAAAAATGCCGTTGACATAACCATTTTTGCACGCTATTATAGGGGTAGCTTACGAATACAAAATTTATTCATAAGCAAAAACGAAAACAAAAACGACAAAAAACATACATACAACAAAAAACGACCGTTCCTCGCAGGCGGTCGTTTTTATATATCTCTATACTAGCTTCTAAAACGTTTTTATTTTAAAAGCCACACATGGGCCTGTTTATAACTCCAGTCACCGCACCCAGGAGCCTTATAGGTCCAGTAGCAGTGTCCCCACGTACCTTCGTCGAAAGTCTGTAGCTGTGCTTGATAATATTTGGCAGCGATATGCTTTTGGCCCAAAGCCTTAGGACGTTGCATTGTTGCCGGTAGGGCGGCGCTCCACTCACCCACTAATACCGCTATCTGCGATTGTATATCATCCAGAAGATCGGCCCAATCATGTGTGGCTCTATATAGATGTTCACTAAACCCCATGCGCTGATCACGCCAATTATAGAGCTGATATAGATGGATATCCAAGACTATACGAGAGAAATACTTCCTACGTTTCAGTGCTAGGGCCATACGTCGAGGTTTAAACGCATCACTTAGTATGATCTTGACGTCAGGACGCACGTAGGGCTCAATCGTCGACACGGCTTTGTCGTAATATCGTAATATACGCCATATAAACCATCGCGCTTTCGGCTCGTTAACTACTTCTATACCGATTAACGACGGATGCTTCCCGTATTTTCGTGCCATATATCCAAGTGTTGCTAAAGATTTCGTTCTGTTGCGATGTTTATAAAACCCAATCTTTCCCGTTTCACCGCTATGATCGTACCCGTTTTGCGAGCCTTGAAGTCCGTGAAAATCCAATATAACACGTAAATTATATTTTTTAGCCCATATAAACGCACGATCTATATACGTTTCGTCATCCACATAATCATCGACGTTTTCAAATGCCCAATAGCCAACTGGCAGACGTACTAGAGTAAACCCATGCCTACTGATCCATTGAAAGTCCTGTTCAGATATAAACGTATCACGATGCCTTTGTATGCGCTTCTTTGCCTCTACAGTACCGAGTTCACGGTATAATGCTAGCTCACCACTTTGTTTCACCCCTGTGAAAAGTTCAGGAGTCATCCACTTCTCAACCACTAACCACCCGCCTAAATTGATTCCTCGGTGTGCTTGTTTATACCTCATACGTTTATTATGGCAAAAATACCTCCCAAAATAAAACCTTGTCGAGTCCAGAGGGCTTTATTTTGTCTAGCATACGCTCGAGGATTGATATCTTTTAACGTAGAGATACGAAGATGGCGGGATATCGTGGACATGCAATAGGGTCATTATAGGCGCATCCCTTCCTAAGGCAAACCCCAACTGTGAAATGAGAGTTTTGCCTTAGGTAGAATCCCCTATAGAATAAACGGTCCGGTGCGCTAGCAAGCATATATCGGTCACAAGAGAACGACAATACTCATATCGAACACTTTAATCATATCCTACGGGATGATGTCTCCAAGCAAAGAAAAAGGCCCTCTATGAGGACCAAAAATCTCTTGTGGTGGAGCTGCCGGGTATTGCACTCGGGTCCGATCGATAACCTATCATTCTTCTACAAGCATAGTCACTTCTATATACCGTTCAACACCTCAAGAAGTAACAAAAATAGCGCAAACGACCTGTGAATAATCGTCACGATAGCACTTCACAGCTATGCTACCGTCAAACCCTATGAATATGACACTTTATAGACCTATAGGATGTCAGACATAAAGTGGTCGTAAATTAAGCTACGACTGGCGCAAAAGCGAACGTAGGAGCAAAAAAGCTCTTTACAGCTGCTTTTACTGATGCAAGTTTAGTTGCAGATAAAAAACTGATTACGTCAGTAGTCGGCTTGCAAAATGATCTGTTAATTTTCGATCGTCGAAAGCGTATTTCAGCCCCACGTACATCGCTAATTATAGCATAAATACAATTGATGTCTACATTTTAGTATTGCATAGTTGCCTACAACTACGCATACTATCAACTATGTCAGCCCATGCATATACCGTTGCACCAATAGGTTTTGAGGGGAATCTTGTACGTGTTGAATGTGATACAGCGGCAGGATTGCCTACCCTACAGCTCGTTGGATTAGCCGCCAAATCAGTTGATGAGGCTAGAGAGCGAGTTCGTAGTGCTATACGGAACAGTCATCTTAATTTCACCAACAACAAGGCAACCGTTAATTTGTCACCAGCAAATATCACAAAAGATGGCTCACACTATGATCTTCCTATAGCTATTTCTATATTAGCTGAAACAAAACAAATTCGTAGTGAAAAGATCAATGATATTTGTTTTGCAGGTGAGGTTGGTCTTAACGGAGACTTACGACCAATTCGTGGTGCAATTGCAATTGCAGAAACCGCGAAAGCAGCAGGTCTCAAGACTATAATTCTTCCGTTCAAAAATGCTAAACAAGCATCTCTTACCCCAGGAATTGATGTATTAGGAGCTACAAATTTGATTGACGTATATTTACATCTTTGTGGTGAAAAAATCATCAAACCTACTCCACCTTTTACCTGCAATATTGATGTAAAAAAATCTTCTACCGACATAAGTAGCGTCAAAGGACAGACTCATGCGAAACGCGCACTATTAATCGCTGCTGCAGGACATCACAATATCCTTTTTGATGGGCCGCCGGGGGCCGGCAAGACTATGCTTGCACGCGCTTTAGCGGGTATCCTTCCCTCGCCAACACATCAAGAAATGATTGAGATAACTAAACTTCATAATCTTGCAGGGGAAGCTGAGGATAGTATTTTGACTTCTAGGCCATTTCGGTCTCCACATCATACTTGCAGTTTTGTATCACTTATTGGAGGCGGTGCAAGACCTATACCCGGAGAGATTAGTCTCGCTCATCATGGTGTCTTATTTCTTGATGAACTTCCAGAATATCCTCGTGCATCTCTTGAGTCACTTCGTCAGCCGCTAGAAGACCGCATCATCCATGTATCCCGTGCCAATGGTAAAGTGTCTTATCCCGCGAATTTTATGCTTGTTGCCACTAAAAATCCTTGTCCATGCGGATTTTATGGTGATCCTACCCGAGAGTGTAGCTGTACGAGTCCTCAACTACTTGCCTACCAGAAAAAAATATCAGGTCCCTTACTGGATCGAATTGACCTAATCGTCCATGTAGCTCGCGCTAACGAAAAAGACTTTTTATTTCACGCCACAGAGGAAGACACATCTGGTCAATCACAGGAATGGCAACAAAAAGTCGAAGCGGCAAGAGATAAACAATACAAACGTCATCAGTCAGACATAAGCAATGCACAACTTACTTCAGCTCAGTTACGAAATCTCTCACTTCTTTCTAGTGAAGCAGAGGAGCTTCTCCAGGCAGCTGCTCAAACTTTTAGTATATCCGCAAGAAGTTATTTTAAGATTATTCGTGTTGCTCGAACGATCGCCGATCTTGACGACTCAGATGCAATTACTAAAAAACATATCGCCGAAGCTCTTCATTATAGGTCCGAACAAGCTCCCTCGTCCGTGTAGCATTTGACTACCTACACGCAAGAGAAGCTCGATTCGTAGCATAACAAATCTAACGAGAAGAAACACGGTCACGCCTAATCGCATTGGATTATCTATGGTCTACGCCTATACTATATCTAGTAGTGAGTAAGGGCAGTCATTTGCAGAATCTTCTTCAATCTGTTACAATTGTAAACGAAATATTAACCCACGTAGGCTGCGGTCGCGGTCGCGTACATAAGAGGAGACGCTATAAACAATCGATCGATTCGCATCAACGAAGCTATTCGAGCTTCAGAGTTGCGAGTGATAGGACCTGAGGGTGAACAACTCGGGGTCATGTCACGAAGTAATGCACTTTTAGAAGCCGAAAAAGCAAGTCTAGACCTTGTTGAGATTTCACCTACCGCCTCGCCGCCAGTTGTTAAAATTGTTGACTGGGGAAAGTTTCAGTATCAGAAAATGAAGGAACAACAGCGTAACCGAAAGAACGCCAAGGGTGGAGATATCAAACAGATGCGGTTAGGGCTAAAGATTGGCCAAAATGATTTAGACATCAAGCTGCGTAAAATCCGAGGCTTTCTAGAGGGTGGCGACAAAGTCAAAATTATGATCGTCTTTCGTGGACGCGAAATGGCTCATCAAGAAATTGGGCACGAGCTTATGAAAAGAATCGTTGAATCCCTATCGGAAGACGCAATCGTCGAAGGTAAGCCGGTTATGGCCGGACGTAATCTTAGCGTATCAGTAAGGAGTAAATAATGCCAAAACTTAAAACTCATAAGAGCACTGCTAAGCGTATGAAGCTTACCCCTACTGGTAAAGTTCTACGCCGACGCGCTTTTGGCGGACACATGCTAGCCAAAAAGAGTCAACGACGCAAGCGCGTCATTGGAACAGTTGCCCTTGTCACCGGTGCAATCGCAAAAAATGTTAAACGATCATTAGGAGCCTAAGTAGTTATGCGTATTAAACGAGGAGTTACCGCACGAGCTAAACATCGCAAAATATTATCTACCGCAAAAGGTATGCAACATGCTCGTACGCGCAGTTACCGACTTGCCAAACAGGCTGTAACTAGGGCGTTGGAATATGCTTACCGTGACCGTCGTAATAAAAAACGCGACTTACGCAGTCTCTGGATTACCCGCATTAACGCGGCTGCGCGTGAAAATGGCACTACCTACGCCAGTCTCATGAATGGACTTAGGACGAAAGGAATTGAACTTGATCGTAAAACATTAGCTGAGCTTGCAGCTCGTGAGCCAGCAGTTTTTACAGAAATCGTCAAATCTATCAAATAGGCTCCTTCCTCACCTAAGGCATATAAAATACCTCGTTCACGAGGTATTTTATATGCCAGATTATCGATAAGCCGGGTTCTGTCGAGAATAGTCATCTATCTAGGCGGTATGTTACCACACCACTCAAGCGGTATAACGATATAGCGCAATCGGACCGACCGCAAAAAACGGGGCTACATCTCCTTGCAGCAAGCAGGGTTTACCTCTCATCCGTGTCACCACGGACGACTGTGAGCTCTTACCTCACTCCTTTCACCCTTACCCTATCGTGCGATAGAGCGGTATCGTTTCTGTGGCACTTTCCCTAGGGTCACCCCCGGTCGCCGTTAGCGACTGCTTTTGTCCTACACTGCCCGGACTTTCCTCTTGCAATGCAAGTGACTATTTAATAATCTGGCACGTACAATTATATCATTTTTCAACATACACCACGAGAAAACATGGTCAGGATGAGAGGATTTGAACCTCCGATCTCTGCACCCCCAGCGCAGCGCTTTACCGAACTAAGCTACACCCTGATTAAATAATGTCCATCGACCGCCGAAGGAAGATGAATCCCCCGCGTAAGCGCAAGGTGGTTGCCCGCACTCATATCCCACGAGATATGAAGGTTTGGGTTCCCTATCATCTATTGTTAGGAAATCATACCCTTCGACGGTTTTCGAAGGACAATTATATTATATCACTTTTACCCCAAAAATTGCTCCGTATACTCCCAAAATAAGCTGTTGTACTGCAAGTATAAATTGTCCAATAAATCGACTTCCGGCCATAACGAGAACAAATACTAAAATAATCCCATGCTGCTCAATAAATTCCATTATACGACGGACTGAATCGGGCGCGAGCGCATACAGTACACGCGACCCATCCAAAGGTGGAATTGGAATCATATTAAAAATAAAGAAACCAAGGTTTACAACAACGGATAATTCAAGCGCTTTACCAACAAGCCCCTCCGGCATTCCAGCAAAGACGTAGATGGCAAATGCGATAAACGATAGAGCAAGATTTGTCATCGGACCTGCTAAACCAACTAAAGCAGCACCGTACTCACCCCAACGGACATTATTTGGATTAAACGGAACAGGCTTCGCTCCACCAAATATCGGCGCTTGCAGGATAGCCAGGATAACAGGTAGCATAATTGTCAGAAAAGGATCGATATGCTTTATGGGATTAAGCGTTAAGCGGCCCTCATTTTTAGCGGTGTTGTCGCCTAACCAATAACCCATAAAAGCATGCATCGCTTCATGAAGGGTCATCGATAGCAGGATAACCACAATAACAAGACCGATGTAACCGATGTCTATATTCATTACTCTTAGTATACCACCTCTTGACCTGTGACAGAAAAGGATGTACGATAGTACGAGTTTTGAATTTAAAAAGGATAGGTATGGCAGCACAATGCGAATTGACCGGCAAAGGAAAGCAGTTTGGCCACAATGTAAGCTTTTCTCTTCGGCGAACCAAACGGGTCTTTAAACCAAATCTCCAGAAGAAATCTTTTGTTGTTGATGGACAAAAAGTCACTATGAACTTAAGTACGCAAGCAATTCGTACTCTTAAGAAAAAAGGTATTCTGTAGATTCATCGACCTAATCTAAAACAGACCTTCTTCGAGGTCTGTTTTTATGCATAGACTCTTTGTTCTTACTCTCCGAATAACTAAGATCTCTCAATCTCGACAACAGTCAGCTTGACGGGCAATACATCTCCCTTAATTTTAAAGGAAGATAATTTTTCATTTTCGCCACCCATCGCTCGCGTAAACTCTTCTAGATTATTTTGTGGCACTTCATATGTTAAGCTCTGATCAGCATAGTGGGTCGGGATAACTACCTTAGGTTCAAGCTGCCCCACCACGGCAGCCGCCTGTGCTGCGTCAAGTGTATAACCGTTACCTCCTACTGGCACGATAGCAATATCAACCAATCCAAGTCCTTCAAGCTCGTCATCGCTAAGCGGTACACTTACATGTCCGAGAACGGCGATACTAATGCCACCTATTCCAATCCGATACATAGTGGCTTTTCGTGTTTCATCGTAGTCAATCATGCGCTTAGCAGCTACGCCTTTCACTGAGACATTTCGCACTTCATACTCACCAGGGCCACTTATCGTTAAAGCATTTTTTACAACTGGATTATTTTTATCTTGTGTAGCAATATAAACAGCATCTTTGACAACAACATCTTTTGCTCCGTACCCTTCTATACGACCATCAATAATAAACGTGTCTTTTTTTACATCGATGCGAATTGCATTACCACCATAATATGTTAGTTCCATAGTTTCCCTTTACTCGTTATGTAATATATTTTCAGTATCAACAATTGTCGTGTACTTACCTGAGGCAATAGAAACAACAAATCGATCGCGAATACTAAGACGATAGTAAAAATCCTGATAGCTCATTACGACAAAGTTTAATGAACGATTCTCTTCCTCTTCAAGTTCTTTAACAAACTTCTTAACCTGAGTTTTATTAATATCTCCAGCTATAAGAACATCGATATCGCTCGTCGACCCCTTCACGAGAGTTCCCGAAAAGATAAGTATTCGAACATCACCAAGTGGCTTTAATCTCTTTGACCAATCATTGGTATCGACCTTAGCCTCTACGGTGTGGTTGGGTCCAGCGAGAGTATCACTAAAAATTTCATGGAGAGGCTTATAGTGACTATACTCTTGATTAATCTCATAGTATAGACGATTATTAGATGTCTCACTCTTAATAATTCCAATGGAGAGCATGTTGGCTAATTCTCGACGCACAGAATTAATTTGCTCATCAATTTTACGTGTTATTTCGCGTACGTAAAATGCCCTGTTTGGATTATTTAGAAACAGGTGAAGTAACTTTACGCGCGTTTTTGAACCAAATAATGCGTCAATCATGTTGCAATATACTCATTTATACTGAATACTATGGTAGCACACTCCTAGCTCTTGCGGTATGTTACGAGTATATTTTTGAGAAATTCTTGCGCTTCATCAAGTGGCATCGTTATAACATGCTCATGTCGCTTCAGCCAAGTCAACTGCTTTTTAGCTAATTGCCGATCAGCCGTAATAAACAGCTCTTTTGCCTGCTCCAATGTAATCTCACCATAATGATATTTATGGATAATAGAATAGATATTACCTGTCATCGCTTCATTGTTCCAGCCAAACTTTGTACCGTTTTTTATAGCTTCTGATACAACGTCTGAACTAAAAAAGTCTTCAGCCCTACAGCGTATTCTTTGTTCAAGAATGTGCTTATCTGTAGATATAGAAACAACGTACGTATTTGGAGGAATCTGCTTACTTCTTTCGTGGTTAACGCCATTCTGCTCAAGTGCTCGTATAAGGCGTCTTTTATTTTTGCTGTCCTTAGGTATTTCAATTTGACGCTTTTTCAACATCGAAATTAACTCGTTCTCGGACATCCTCCCATAGCGCTCTCGTATCTCTTCGTCCGCTTTACCCTTAAACTTATATCCTAGTGCAACGCTGTCGATATACAATCCAGTGCCTCCAACCATAAGAGGGATTTTATTCCGACTTCGGATATCAGAAATGGCCAAACTAGCCAATCGTTGAAAATCAGCGGCAGTAAACCGTTCCCCAGGATATACGACATCAAGCAGCCAATGCCTAACCTCCCTTTGATCAGCCAACGTGGGCTTTGCCGTACCAATATCTAGCCCCCGATAGACTGTCCGAGAATCAGCGCAAATTATCTCTCCATCGTATTGTTTCGCAAGCGTCATGGCGATATTACTTTTCCCGCTAGCAGTTGGTCCGGTAATCACGATAAGTGGTGGCTTCTCACTATTCATGGGGCCTCCAACGTCGAATGGCAAAATCTTCAATAATAAAATTATTGTCTATAGGCACACCCTCAGCTTGTAGAGCAGCGCGTTGCGCTGGCTTTCCACCATAATAACCACTTGCCATTTCTCCAAACCGATTAACAACACGGTGCCAAGGTAATTCAATGGGTCCAAAATGCGCAATTCCGCCTACTTGTCGCGCTGCATGCGCTTGTCCTGCTAGAGCCGCAATATCGCCATACGTCATAACCTTTCCTTCAGGGATAGTAGCTACAATACTATATACACGCTCTTTAAACCGCTCAATCATATTAAAGACAATCCAGACCGCCGACCGATCGCGATACTGCTTTAGCTGAGCAGCCACCATCTTTCTTTACCGCAGCGTCCATATGTGCCGCAACAAAGACTATATGATAGTTAGCTATGACTAGTTTATACGCGCTCATAGTTCCTGTAGATAAGATGATAGCTTATCGAGTTTTATCTTTTCCTCACTATGTTGTCTACGTACACTAACCTCGCGTGCTTCCATATCTTTTAGGCCGACAATTAGCTGGATGGGAATCTTCCACGCCGTAGCCTCACGAATCTTTTTCCCCAAACTCTCATTTCGATCATCTATAGTATAGCGAAGCTCATTGTATTTGATAGGCTGCATCAAGACAGTGTTATTAAGTATTTTCGTGATCTCTTCAACATATGCCCCTACCTGATCATTGATCGTTAGAATGCGTATCTGTTCAGGGGCCATCCAAAACGGAAACCATCCAGCAGTGTGTTCAATATAAATGCTCATGAACCGCTCAATTGAGCCAAGTAATGCGCAATGAACCATCACAGGACGCCGTTTTGTTCCGTCTTCGGCTGTATACTCTAGCTCAAAACGCTCAGGTATTGCATAGTCAAGCTGAACAGTCGCTAGCTGCCATTGACGCCCAATTGCATCCGTTGCCATAAAATCCATCTTGGGACCATAAATTGCAGCCTCCCCAATACCAATCTCATACTCAAGATCAAACTGATCCGCAAGGTCATGTATCGCCTTCTCGGCAGAAGCCCACATTTCTTTCGTCCCCAAATAGTTCTCGGCATCATCACGAAAAGACAGACGAAGCGACAATTTCATATCAAGTAGCTCGTAAAGGTTCTGGGCGCTTTCGATCAGTTCAGCGAAAATGTCTTTTACCTGACTACTCGTACAAAAAACATGTGAATCATCTTGCGTGATAGCCCGCACGCGACTCAATCCTCCAAGCTCACCGCTCTTCTCATCTCGATATACCGTTGTTGTCTCCATGTACTTAATCGGCAGGTCACGGTAGCTTCTCGGCTGCGCAGCGTAAATCTGCGTATGATGAGGGCAATTAACCGGTTTTAGAGCTAGCTCATCACCTGATTCGGTAGAGGTAAACCGTAGAAGCTCCGGAAACTTCTCAAAATGTCCCGATATTTTATAGGTTTCGAGTTTAGCAATCGTTGGAATCCAAACTTTCTGATACCCATTATCAGCACGATAACTCTGAGCCAGTCTGTTAAGCATATCGCGAAGAACAGTCCCACGGGGCGTAAAAAGCGGTAGACCCGCGCCAATCAACGGCGAGCTAGTAAACAAGCCTAGTTCCTTGCCCAGTTTACGATGATCACGTCTTTTTGCTTCCTCAAGTAAATTGAGATATTCATCTAATTCTTTTTTTGTAGCAAAAGCTACACCATATAGACGTTGCATTTGAGGGTTGTCTTCTTTACCACGCCAATATGCTCCTGCTACGCGGATCAATTTAAATGCACCAACTTTTTTACTAGAGGTAACGTGAGGCCCGCGACAGAGGTCACTAAAATCGCCATTGGCATAGAAAGAAACATTTTTTACATCACTATTTACCTCTGTTATTGTTTCTATCTCAATATTATTAATATCTCTCATTGAGGTTGTGCCGAAATGCTGTAAATCGCTCAACAATTCCTCTTTGTAGGGTTGCTTGTGTTTTTTCGCCCATTTGATAGCGTCTGTAATCGACATTTCGGAACGCGTGAATGTGTCATCTTTAGCGATCATCCGCCGCATTTCTTTTTCGATTGCAGCAAAATCGGTGTCTGAGATTGTCATGTTGCCGAGATCGATATCGTAGTAAAAACCATTTTCAATGACTGGACCCACCCCGAACTTTGCATGAGGCCATAAATGCTGAACAGCTTGTGCCATGAGGTGAGCAAGGCTATGTCGCATTGCATATAATTGTTTCTCATCCATATACACTCCTTTTTAATTAAAATGCGCGCGCTTAGTACTAGTACTTACGCGCGCTTCGGTCCGTATTGTATTTTACGGAGGTTCCACCTCAGCATTTTCTCTTGCCGCATTCTTTATCGTGTGTCTGCGACCGCTCCCACGAAACTCCAGAGGTGGTTAAACTCTATCATTGCTCGTACATTATAATACCAATCAGTCCCTTTTATTGCAAACCTCACATCTGTTTGTTATCATTTATAGGTTACGGGCGATTAGCTCATTTGGCTAGAGCGCAACATTGACGTTGTTGAGGTGATAGGTTCGAATCCTATATCGCCCACCAAAATCGGATTTTCTGAGAAATTTTCGCCCGAATGGGCGATTTTTTCTAGGGTTTGGCATAGCCAAACCCAGTGATTTGCAGGGGGGAGAGCGGAAATGGGGCGCGGCGAGAGCCGCGCTTTTTTGTTTTCTAAATACAGGTTCAACCCACGCATTGGCGGCAAGAGTCAGCTTGCTGATTTGTTCCTCTATCGTTTTCTTTTCGCTCATCAGTTCGGCTTGCTTGGCTTGCTTGGCTTTATAGGTCACTTGGTCAACGTCTTGGTCTAGGTAGCTGTCCAGTAAGCGTTGGAGTTTCGCTTGCAAGCCGTCAACTTTGCTGCGGGCTTCGGTGATAAACGCGCCCGAACTCTGTTCGGCTTGCTGCTCGTCCTTGTCCAACATACTCGTTAGCTCTATCGCACAGTCAACAGGTAAGGCGTAGCCCTGCAATATGTCCACTAATTGCGTCAGCAATTCAGGTTCAGTGATTGGTTTTTGCGTGCAACGCACCGTTTTACTCTTACGCGTGCAGCGATAATACACATATTCATGCACATTGCCGTTTTTCTGGTGTTTAATTTTCTTTTCAGCAGTTATTGCCATATTGCACTCGCCGCACGCCAGCAAGCCGCACAGGGCTTGTGGCTCATTCTTTGGGCGGCGTTTGTATCCGCGCTGCGTCAGCACAGCTTGCACGCGATCATGCAAACTCTTTTCAATTATGCCTTTATGTTTGCCCTCGTGTACCTCGCCGCCATACCAAAAATGCCCATAGTAAAACGGATTTTTCAGCATATGCTTTACTTGGTCTTTCGAGAGAGGCTTACTGCCACCAGTTTTTATGCCATTATTGGCTAAATACTCGGCAATATCTATCAGGCGATAGCCACCCTCGGCGTACATCTCAAATGCTTTCACGATAAGCGGCGCACGCCGCTTATCTACCACAATGCTCTTATGTCGCACATCGTTGATATACCCGACAGGTGCTTTGCTTGGGAACTCGCCGCGCCGTACCTTTTGGCGCAAGCCCCTTTTGGTGTTCTCGCTCAAGTTGTCTACATAATATTTGCTCTGGCTAAATGCCATGGATAACATAAACTTGCCTTGGCTCGTGTTCTCAAACCAAAATGTCGGAAATTTTAGCGCAACCAGCCGCGACTGGTCAAGCAAATATATGATATGCCCGCCGTCTACTGAATTACGGGCGAGGCGATCCGGATGCCACGATAATATGCCGTTCGCCTCGCCAGCCTCTACATTGCTCATCATGGTATTAAACTTTTTGCGCCCTGGGGTCTTGGCGGATTGTTTCTCAATAATCACGCCTGCAATTTTCATATTGTTATCCGCTGCATACTTTCGTAGCTCGACTATTTGCGCCTCTACCGATAATACTTGCTTGTCCTCTACGTCAGTGCTTTTACGCACATAAATGTAGTACCTAATAATTGCCGTTTGCATTACTTGTATAGTTGACCCTCCCAACTTAAATAGCCGCCTCGTTGCACACAAGCTAGGAAATCCCAGATTGTACGAGACGGCTATTAAAGCCTACAAAAAATGGAACTTCCTTGAGTTAACTTGTGTGCATGTCTATTTTACCACGAACACCGCCGCTTGCGGCGGTAACAAAAAAGCGCGGCTCTCGCCGCGCCCCATTTCCGCTCTCCCCCCTGCAAATCACTGGGTTTGGCTATGCCAAACCCTAGAAAAAATCGCCCATTCGGGCGAAAATTTCTCAGAAAATCCGATTTTGGTGCGATTTTACGCCCAAGCCCGAACCCATTTCCAGCGTAGCTGCGAGT
>JAPUDQ010000008.1:0-22611 GCA_027493025.1 Candidatus Saccharimonadota bacterium
ACTGTAGATAATTACTTACGAGTTACGCTTTGTTCTGAGTTCGTTCAGTGAACCCCTGTAGTAAATGTTGACTCTCGAGAAGAAAAGAGCTACAATAGACGAGTTACTTTTAAGAAATAATAGTTTCTTGGCGAGTTTGCAGGTCTGAGTGTGTCTCATAACATACGATGAAACCGCTTTCCGCCAAGAATTTTAAATGGAAAGGGACAAGAGTTGTTATGAAAACTCTCCTCGGTACCAAAATTGGTATGACCCAGATCCTCGGTGAGGATGGCGCCGCTATTCCAGTGACGCTCATCCAAGCTGGCCCATGCACGGTGACTCAGGTAAAAATCGTCGATACCGACGGCTATACTGCTGTGCAGATCGGGTATGGTGAAGGGAAAAACCTGAGCAATGCCGTAGCGGGACATGTCAAGAAGTCTGGGATCACACCTCGTGCGATCCAAGAAGTTCGCGTGTCTGAGCTTCCTGCTGAGATCAAGGTCGGTGACGCATTTGATGTCACTGTTTTTGAGCTTGGCGATGTTGTCGATGTAACTGGAACAAGCAAAGGTAAAGGCTTTGCCGGTACAATCAAACGACACAACTACAAACGTCAGCGTAAAACCCATGGCGGCAAAGGTGATACACGCAAAGTCGGTTCAATCGGTTCAATGTATCCCCAGAAAATTTTTAAAGGCAAAACAATGGCCGGTCGCATGGGACATGAACAGGTCACCGTAAAAAACCTGGTCGTGGCGTACATTGACAAAACCGACAATCTTATTGGTGTCAAAGGCGCAGTACCTGGTCCACGCAAGGGTATTGTCATTTTGACTACCGAAAGGAGTATCGCATAATGGCTGAATCAACTACTCCAAAACTTAACAAAGACATCTTTGGTGTTGAAGTCACTAATCATGAGCTACTTCGTCTTGCCTATGATAGTTATCTCGCTGCGGGTCGTAATGCACATGCAACCACCAAAAAACGCGGTGATGTCCGCGGCGGCGGTAAGAAGCCCTGGAAGCAAAAAGGCACTGGACGAGCCCGTTTCGGAAGCTCCCGTAACCCAATCTGGCGTGGAGGCGGTATCGTTTTTGGTCCACTTGGCAATGAGAACTATACCAAAAAAATAAGCGTCAGCAGCAAACGCGTTGCTCTTCGTCAGGCCCTAAGCCTTGCAAATAACGACAAGCTGATTACGATTACAGATATCAAAACTACGGGTAAAACCCGTGAAATTGCTGATTTTCTTGCAAAACAGAAACTTCCAGACACTCGTCGCGTCCTGGTTGTTGTGGATGAAAAAACGCCAGAAATGCTGCGTGCCAGTAAGAACATCCAAAGCATCATGCTGGTACGCGCAACGTACTTGAGTGTCTACCATATCATGAATGCCGATGCAATCATTATGACTCCAGCAGCCCTGAAAAGTGTAGAAACATGGCTCGCTCCTGAGAAAACCTCTACCCGAAAGGAGGATGCATAATGATTACTCTCATCCCTCGCATGAGCGAAAAGGCCTATGCCCAAGCCCAAGCAGGCACCTATGTTTTCAATGTACCTTTGACGGCCAACAAAGCTGAAGTAATCAGTGCGGTGGAGACCGAATATGCCGGCGTTAAAGTTAAAGATGTTCGACTAGTTATACAAAACGGCAAAGTTGTTCGTGCCTACCGCGGCAAACGCCGTAACCCAGGTACCGCTGCTCGAACTGACCGCAAAAAGGCCTACGTTACTCTTCGTGAAGGTGCAATTGAGCTTTTCAAAGAAGATTCTGAGTCATCAACTGACGGCGCAAAGGAGAAGAAGTAATGGCTATCAAAGCATATCGCCCTACCACCAATGGCCGACGGGGTATGACCAGTCAAGATTTCTCTGATATCACCACCAAAAAGCCCCTAAAGAGCTTGGTTCGTATCAAGAAATCAACAGCTGGCCGCAATAATCAAGGCCGTATCACTACCCGTCATCGTGGTGGTGGTGTCAAACGTATGTACCGGCTGATGAATCATCAAATGGCTACCGGCCTAACCGCTACAATTGAACACATCGAGTACGATCCAAATCGCAGTGCACGAATTGCCCGTATCCGCGACCAACACGGTCTATACCACTACATTGTCGCATCTCGTGACATGAAAATCGGCATGACTATTACCAGTGGATCAGATGCACCCATCGAGCCCGGTAATCGATTGCCTCTTGCCAACATACCCGTTGGGGCGCAGATTTTTGCGATTGAAATACAGCCAGGCAAAGGTAGTCAAATGGTTCGCGCCGCTGGGACAAAAGCTCAGCTCATGGCAAAAGAGGGTGACTATGCTCAAGTACGCATGCCTTCTGGCGAAGTCCGTCGATTCCGACTTGAATGTATGGCGAGTATTGGCGTTGTCGGTAATGAGCAACATCAAAATGTCAAAATCGGTTCGGCTGGCCGTAAGCGTCGCATGGGCATTCGCCCCACAGTCCGTGGCGTTGTTATGAATGCTGTTGATCACCCACACGGTGGCGGTGATGGTGGTGCACATGGTACCGGTAAAGCACCTCGTACTCCTTGGGGTCAATTAACCCTCGGCTACCGCACACGTCGCCGCAAGAGTACCGATAAATCAATCGTAAGAAGTCGCCATGACGCGAAGAGGAAGAGGTAATATATGAGTCGATCACTCAAAAAAGGTCCATTCATCGACTTCAAACTTGCGAAAAAAGTTGCAGCATTAGGAGCCGATGACCGAACCGTTATCAAGACATGGGCGCGCGCCAGCACCGTATCACCTGAAATGGTTGGACGAACTATCGCCGTCCATAATGGTCGTATCCATGTTCCTGTTTATATTTCAGAAAATATGGTTGGACACAAACTCGGTGAGTTCTCTCCAACCCGTAAATTCCGTAAACACGGCGGAAAGGATAAGAAATAGCTATGGCTGATATCCTTACCCGATGCGTGGCTCGTAGTGTCGATATGACACCGCGCAAGGTTGGCGAAGTTGCAAGCCTAATCCGCGGCCGTTCAGTGGCTGATGCGCTAATCATCCTTTCGCATACGCCGCGTCGTGCTGCAAAACCAGTCGAAAAAGCCGTGACAAGTGCTAAAGCCAATGCCTTAAACAACGATGGTACTGATGAGAAAACTCTTGTCATTGATACAATCACCGTTACGGCAGGCCCTCGTCTAAAGCGCTATCGTGCTGGCGCAATGGGACGTGCTAAACCGTATCAGAAAAAAACCAGCCACATCACCGTTGTAGTACGAGGTGAGGCCAAGATAAAGAAAGCGCCTGCAAAGGCTGAAGGGAGCAAATAATATGGGACAGAAAGTTAATCCCATTTCGATGCGTCTCCAAGTCAGTAAAAACTGGCGCAGTAAGTGGTTTGCACCAAAGCGTGAGTTTGCTAATTGGTTAGCGCAAGATATAAAGGTTAGAAAAGTAATTGAGAAAAAGTTTGAGACACGTGCGGTTATCAATCAAATCGATATAGAACGATCCGCAAACCTCATAACCGTTACTATTCACACTGCGAAAGCGGGTGTGGTGATTGGTCGCGGCGGTGCTGGAGTTCAAGAGTTGAAGGCTGAGATTGAAAAAATTATCGGCTCAACCGTTCGAGTTAATATCGAAGAAGTCAAACGCCCAGAGCTTGCAGCGAAAATTGTTGCCGAAAATATTGCTCGACAGTTAGAACGTCGTATTAACTTCCGACGCGCGACAAAAATGGCCGCCCAAAATACCATGAATGCGGGCGCCAAAGGTATTCGTATTGAGGTTGCTGGTCGTCTCAATGGTGCAGAAATGAGCCGTCGTGAAAAAATCATTCAGGGCTCGGTGCCACTTCACACCTTGCGTGCTGATGTTGACTATCACTGCGCTCGTGCAATGCAACCGGGTGCTGGTATTATCGGCGTTAAAGTCTGGATCTATAAAGGCGAGAGGAGCGATCGATAATGCTACTACCAAAGAAAACTAAATATCGTAAGGTTCGCAAGGGTAAAAACGATGGTGTCGCGACCGCCTGTAACTATATCGCGTTCGGTGATTATGGTCTACAGAGCCTAACAAACGAGCGCATTACCAGTCGTCAGATAGAATCTGCTCGCCAAGCAATGACTCGATATATCAAACGCGGTGGCAAGATTTGGATTCGCATTTTTCCGCATACACCTGTAACCCGAAAACCCCAGGATGTCAAAATGGGTTCCGGCAAAGGAAATCCTGAGTTTTTCGTTGCCAAAGTCAAGACCGGTACGGTTATGTTCGAGATGAAAGGCGTACCAGAAGAAATTGCGCGCGAAGCTATGCGCCTCGCCGGCCACAAGTTACCCGTTAAAACCCGTTTTGTAAGCAGAGAGGAGTTTTAGTATGGCTGAAAAAAAGATCACAAAAGCTGACGCTAAGAAGCCCGCTGCAAAAACTTTGACAGGAATTGATAAAGTTACCGCTCTACGCAAAGACTTATCTGATGCCCGACGCAGCTTAGCGGCGAGTGAGCTACCAAATCCGCGCGTCATTATCAATACGCGCCGCGAAATTGCACGAGCGCTGACTGAAATCAACGCCCAGCGAAAGAAGGAGAAAGCTGATGCCTAAAAAAATTACCGGTATCGTAACATCTGACGTTCAAGATAAAACAATCGTCATTACTGTCACGAGTCGTGAAACGCACCCTATCTACGGTAAACAATATACGGTAACTCGTAAATACACTGCCCATGATGAGAAAAACCAAGCAAAGAAGGGTGATCGGGTCGAAGTAAGTGAATGTCGTCCAATCAGCAAGCGTAAAACGTGGACGCTCGATCACATAATCGAAACTGGACATGCCGATATCGAAGTTGCTGAGGAAAAAGACGTTGTTGAGGTTACTCAGACCAAGGCTGTCAAGGAGGACGAATAATGATTCAACAAGAATCCCGTCTCAAAGTTGCCGACAACAGTGGTGCGAAGTCTTTACTCTGTATTCGTGTACTCGGTGGCACAAGGCGACGATATGCTCGAGTTGGCGATATCATTGTTGCCAGTGTCAAAGAAGCCAGCCCAACGGGTACAGTCAAAAAGAAAAGTATTGTAAAGGCAGTGGTCGTTCGCACTACCGATAAGATCAAGCGGCGTGATGGCAGTACGATATGTTTTGATGAAAATGCTGCCGTTATTATCAACGACGATAAAAACCCTCGTGCAACCCGTGTATTCGGCCCTATTCCTCGTGAATTACGCGAACAAGGATATAGCAAAATCATTAGTTTAGCACCGGAGGTACTCTAATGTCATTGCCAAAACTTCGCATCAAAAAAGGCGATCTGGTCAAGATCATTGCCGGCGCACACAAAGGTAAAACTGGTAAAGTAGTTCATACAAATACCCTTAAACAAGAAATTTTTGTTGACGGCATCGGTCTCATCAAACGACGTGTCAAACCCTCACAGCTAAACCCACGGGGCGGCACCAAGGAGATTCACGTCGGACTCAACGCTGGAAAAGTTGCTCTCATCACCGATGACAAGGCCTCTAAGACGACTCGGCTAGGCTACAGGTTAGAAAAATCAGGCAAAAAAGTTCGTATAGCTAAAAAAACAGGAAAGGAGATCTAATATGGCTACAAAACCTACTACTAGCACGACGGCTCCTCGTCTCAAAACGCTATATCAGAACACGATATCTAAAGAACTACAGCAAGAATTAGAACTTGGCAATATTAATCAAGTACCGAAACTTCAGAAGATTGTCGTCAGTGTTGGTATCGGCAAAAACAAGGATGACAAACGTTTCCATGAGATTGTCGTCACAACGCTTCAAAAGATCACTGGACAACAACCAGTTGATCGCATGGCTAAGAAATCTATTGCCGGCTTCAAGATTCGAGCTGGTATGAATCGAGTGGGCGTTAGTGTGACGCTTCGCGGCGCTCGTATGTATGAATTCCTCGATCGACTTGTCAATGTTGCTATGCCACGTATCCGCGACTTTCACGGAGTCGGAGCAAAAGGTTTTGATAAAAAAGGCAACTACAATCTTGGTCTTCTTGAGCAGTCAATTTTTCCCGAACTAAGTTTTGAAGACACGCAGATTTTGCATGGACTTCAGATCACGTTCGTTATTACCCCATCTAACCAAAAGAACAGCCGAGCGCTTCTAGAAAAATTCGGCATTCCATTTGAGAAAGGAGATCGTCGATAATGGCAAAGAAATCAATGATCGCGCGTGACGAAAAGCGTAAAAAAATGATTGCCAAATATGCAGCCAAACGAGCTGAGCTTAAGGCGGCTGGTGATACGGACGGATTACAGTTACTGCCTCGTAACGCGAGCCCAGCTCGTTGGAAAAACCGTTGTCAGACAACTGGACGTCCCCACGCCTATATGCGGCGATTTGGCATTAGTCGTATTGAGTTCCGCGAAAGAGCAAGCAAGGGTGAAATCCCCGGTATAACGAAAGCGAGTTGGTAATATGGCACAAGTTTCTACAGATCCAATAGCAGATATGCTAACCCGTATCCGCAATGCCATTGCAGCTGGTAAACATGAGGTACGTCTGCCCGCAAGCAAGCTGCTTCTGGCAATTGCTAAAGAACTACAAAAAACTGGCTATCTGTCAGCCGTCAAGACTGAAAAAGGCACACCACGCGATACCCTTGTCATTACAATTAATGAAACAGGTGCTAGCGCTCGCATCACCGATATTCAACGTGTCAGCACTCCTGGGCGTCGTGTCTACAGTAGTGCAAAAGAAATCCCCCGAGTCAAATCTGGGCGAGGTATCATGCTGGTCAGTACGAGCAAAGGTATCGTCACTGACGCCGAAGCTCGCAAGCAAAAGCTCGGTGGTGAATTGATTTGTAAGGTTTATTAAAGAAAGGTTAAAAATGAGTCTGAGTCGAATCGGAAAACTACCCATTGAGATTCCGTCAGGTGTGACAATCACGGTTGACTCTGGTGACGTGGCCGTTAAAGGTCCTAAAGGTGAACTAACGCAGTTCATCACACCAGCTGTTACGGTGAAATCTGATGACGGTATTGTAACAGTCACCCCAAAGGACGAGAGTAAAACTGCTCGTTCTCAGCACGGACTTATGCGTGCGCTCATTAATAACATGCTCGTTGGTGTCACAAAAGGTTTTGAAAAGAAACTTGAAGTAAATGGAGTTGGCTTTCGTGTCAATATGAAAGGTCAAGACCTTGAGATGAGCCTTGGGTTCTCTCATCCGGTGCTTTATAGAGCCCCCGAAGGTGTACAGATCACAACTAACAAAATGGAAATTACAGTTAGCGGTATCAACAAACAACAAGTTGGACAGGTTGCCGCCGAGATTCGTGCACTGAAAAAACCAGAGCCATACAAGGGAAAAGGTATTAAATATGCTGACGAAACTATTCTTCGTAAAGCAGGAAAGACGGGTAAATAAGCCATGAAAGCATTGACGAAAAAATTGCTCGGCCGAAGTCTCCGCAAAGATCGCGTACGTGCCAAGGTCAACGGTACCGATACTCGTCCGCGTCTCACCGTTACGATCAGCAATATCCATATTTCTGCTCAAATTATTGATGACACGCGTCACGCGACACTGGTAGCTGCGACAACAGTTGGCAATAAAAAAGCAACTGGCACCATGACTGAAAAAGCCGCTCTTGTTGGTGTGGAAATTGCCAAAAAAGCAGCAAAAAAGAAAGTAACAACCGTTGTATTTGACCGTAATGGTCGACAGTATGCAGGGCGACTCCGTAGTCTTGCTGACGCTGCCCGTAAAGAAGGATTGGAGTTTTAATTATGGCCGAACAATCTACACAACATAATCGATCTCAGCAAAACAGGGGTGGTAACAATTCCCGCGGACGTCGCAACGACAGAGTACACGCAGGCCAGACGCTCCGCGAAGAAAAACAGTTTGAAGAAATTGTTATCAGCATTGATCGGGTAGCCCGTGTTGTCAAAGGCGGTCGTCGATTTCGCTTTAAAGCACTCGTGGTTGTTGGTGACAAAAAGGGTAAAGTCGGCGTCGGCGTAAGCAAAGGTCAAGACGTCCAAGTTGCCGTCCAAAAAGCCACGGACGTAGCCAAGAAACATTTGATCGTTGTACCGATTAAAAACGGTACGATACCTCATGATATCGAAGTAAAGGTTTGTGGCGCACGCGTTCTTCTCAAGCCAGCGGCTCCAGGTACGGGTATTATTGCTGGCGGAGTCGTTCGTAATATTATCGGTGTGGTTGGTGCAACTGATATGCTTAGCAAGTCCCTCGGCTCTAGCAATAAAGTTAACATTGCCTATGCTACGATTGAAGCGCTTCGTCAACTCGTTCCACGTGACCAATGGGTGACTACTAGCCAAAAGAAACCCGCCTCTCTTAAAAAATCTGATGGGGCAAGAAAAGTAGCCGCACAGAAAGTTGAGGAGTAATCTCTATGAAATACAATCAATTAAATGTTGAGTCATCAAAGTCTAAAAAACGAGTCGGACGCGGGATTGCAGCCGGTCAAGGTAAGACGGCGGGCCGAGGTACGAAAGGCCAAGGTGCCCGAACTGGCAAAAAATTTGGAGCATCATTTATGGGCGGCCAACGTCAGCTTGTTCAAGCAGTGCCAAAAGCTCGCGGTTTTAAGAGTCTACGTGTTCCAGCTCAGGTTGTCTATCTCGATCAGCTAAACGAAGTAACGGGAACTACGATCGATAATCAGTCATTGTTTGATGCTGGCTTAATAGTCACCCCCTATCACACTGTTAAAATTATTGGACGAGGTGAATACACTGGTAAAGCGAGCGTCAGAGTTCAAGCAGCCAGCGCTAGCGTTCGTGATGCGCTCAAAAAGGCTGGTGGGGCTTTTGAGAAAGTCCCCACACCAACATTACCAGCTAGCAACAGAGCTCGCGATAACAAAAATAGAGAGAGCCGAAAAAGCTCATAATATCCCGCACTAGAGTAGTCTCACGTTGAAACAAATACGCCTTCTGTAATATGGGGCGTATTTTACACTCACGATATATAGTGAGCATGATATACTGAGAAGTGAATAATTATAAGAAATAACGAAACCTATCTACATCTATGAATTGGAAAACTATCCTTTTGTCACTTAAAAGCCGGGACATGCAAAAACGTCTACTTGTCATTCTTGGAATTATAATCGTGTATAGATTCTTGTCTCACGTACCGATTCCGTTGGCAGATCCTACGCAATTGCGGTCTGTTATCGAGAACACCCTTGGCGCATCACAATTTGGAGGATTTTTAAATTTGATGTCGGGCGGGGCACTGGCTAGCCTTAGTATCGTATTAGTTGGCTTAAGTCCCTATATTACTGCTAGTGTCATAACGCAATTGCTTACAAAAGCCATACCAAAGCTTGAAGAGTTACATAAAGATGGCGAAACTGGTCGTCGTAAGATTAACCAATGGACGCGTATCATAACTTTGCCGCTTGCCGTCCTCCAATCAATTGCTTTTATTTTTATCATTCGACAATCTGTTCTTGCCGGAAATACCGCAGCGCTTAGTACTATGTCAATAAATGACTGGGTAGTTGCTGTTACGGCGATGACAGCGGGAGCCGTGCTCATGATGTGGCTTGGGGAGCTAGCAACTGAGCAGGGTGTTGGTAACGGTATCAGTTTACTCATTTTTGCTGGTATTATCTCGCAGCTTCCCTCGACACTTGCAACTATAGGAACATCATTATTCACCGTCGCTAAACCCGAGCAAGCCCTCCATGTTTTTAACTGGTTTTCTGTCCCATGGCTGAACGGTGTGGCCCTGTATGTCACGCTGGCCATTAGCTTGATTGGCTTGGCGGTTCTTTATATGTTAGTCAAAATTAATGAAGCACAACGTGTGATTGTCATCAATTATGCAAAACGCATCCATGGCAATAGTAGCTACGGTGGAGTTCAGAGCATCTTGCCTGTCAAGCTCATTACTGCCGGTGTTATCCCAATTATCTTCGCGGTCGCATTCTTGGCTCTACCAGCTTTCATTGGACAAGTACTACGCTCAACAAATAACCCACAATGGACAACCATCGGCGAGAATATGGTGCGTTGGTTTCAGACGCCGCAACCAGGCCAATTTGGCTATAGCAATGACTGGACTTCCTTTATTTATCCTGTCGCATACTTTGTTCTGGTTGTCGCGTTTACGTATTTCTATACTGGCATTGTATTTAATAGTAATGAGATTGCCGAAAACCTTCAAAAACAAGGCGGGTTTATTGAGAATGTTCGCCCTGGGGTTCAAACTGAGCGTTATCTTGCAAAAACCGTCAATCGTTTGACGCTCTTTGGCGCTCTAGCCTTAGGTCTTATTTCAGTTCTCCCATTTGTTTTTGAATACGTATTTGCACAATTAGGTATTAACGCGGCGAACCTTGCTATTGGCGGAACAGGACTTCTTATCATCGTATCTGTAGCGCTCGAGACTTTGCGACAAGTTAATTCTCGTGCGCTCATGGTAACCTACGATCAATATTAACTCTAATGAAACGCTTTCTATTTCTACAGCAATGGCTATATGTCGGCGTTATTGCTCTTTGTCTATCTGTAATTGGGGTTGGTATTGCGAGGTATGTTGCGATGGACTCTGCGACAGCCTCATCAGATCAAGAAGGGTACTATTTTGTTAGTTCTCAATATAACGATATAACTTCACGGTTTTCAAACACATCAAATACTCAGATGGACAGTATCGTTGAGTACCCAGAAACGCCTTATCCTAAAATCAATGAGACTGTTGCTAAGACCATTGACACCTATCATACCGATTTCTTAGAAGCGGTAAACCAAAACGCAACATCAACCAATCACTTTATGGAGAACATTAGTTATCAGGTATACTTCTCAAACGATACACACCTATCACTCGCTATCCATGCCATCTACGCGAGTAGAGATGATGAAGCTTTTTCTGGCTCATCAACTGAATTTTGGACATTTGATAAACGTACGGGTGAAGTCGTCTCACTTGCCGATTTACTAGGTAACTCCACTGATGGACGCGAACGCCTTTTTATCTCATTGCGTGATGCTACGAAGCGTGAACTGGAAAGGCGAAAGATCGCTGTTACAGACGAGGAATTAAAAGATTCCATCAATGCCGAAACAGTTCCTAGTTTTGCTATTCTCAATAAAAAAGAGCTGCTTTTTCCATTGGGGAGGGCGAATGAAGGATCGAGTTCATCAGATGATGTTGAAATCAAGCTGCAAATTGATACTCTACAACTTTTTTTACAAAATGACACGGCTCGCAGCATTCTAGATGTCGTACCCATCCAACAACCCGCTCAACCTGAACAGCCTGCTTTGCCATCTACCTCAACTGGGCCTGGGGGTTATTGTAATACACAAAAATGCATTGCCCTTACCTTCGATGATGGTCCAAGTATTCATACAAACAGACTTCTTGATATCCTAAAGAATGCAAAGGCAAGAGCAACCTTCTTTGTACTTGGGCAAAATGTTGAAAAGCACGCGGCTATCCTTAAGCGAGAAAATGTCGAAAAACATGAGATTGGTAATCATTCTTGGGATCATCCCCAGTTTACAAAGCTTAACCACGCGGCTATCCTTAGTCAGCTGCAACGAACAGACGCCATCATTCAGGAAACAATTAGCAAACGACCCAGTTTTGTTCGCCCACCCTATGGAGCATTTGATTCTAATGTTATAGCATCTCTCAGCAGTGCTGGCCATTCCTCAATACTTTGGTCTGTTGATACGCGGGACTGGGCTGATCGAAACGCCTCTATTATTTGTAATCGTGCTGTCACTGGCGCTAGCTCTGGCGGTATCATTATTATGCATGATGTTCATGCTACGACGGTGGATGCGGTGCCATGTATCCTCAAGCGTCTGGCGGCCGATAACTACGTATTTGTCACGGTCAGCGAACTTATTGGCACCACCAAACCAGGTCAAACGTATTATAGAGCTCGCTAATTTTCAAGCCATTGACCTTTTTTATATTTTCGCTACAATAACCATAGACACATCGCGTTGCGAGATATTTTCTTATTAATAGGGTTTACAGATATACGAGCATCCGCTATACTATATCTTTGTATACGTATGTCCAGCAACAAAGAAGTCATTAAACTGATTGGGAAGGTAGTGGAAGCACTGCCTAATACACAGTTTCGTGTCGAGCTCGAGAACGGACATACGATTATCGCTCACGTGTCAGGAAAGATGCGCAAGCACTACATACGGTTAGTGCCGGGCGATCGAGTCGAGGTTGAGTTGACCCCTTACGATCTTACTAAGGGCAGAATCAGCTTCCGACTCAAAGATGATAAACCTAATGGGAGACAAGCGGCGTGAAAGTACGTGCCAGCGTAAAAAAGATCAGCCCTGATGACCAACTTGTGCGTCGTAAGGGTCGGCTTTATGTCATAAACAAAAAGAAGCCCAAGAATAAACAGAGGCAAGGCTAATGGCGCGTATTGCAAACGTCGTCATCCCCGACGCTAAACAAATTCAAATTAGCTTAACGTACATTTACGGCATCGGTCCGGTTTATGCTGCTCGCATCCTTGAGGCTACCAAGATCGATCCAACTACACGTGTTAAAGATTTAAGCGAAACAGAGCTCAAGAAACTTCGTGATGAAATTGATAGTAACTACACTGTCGAAGGCGATCTTCAGCGCGTTGTTGCCGGAAATGTCAAGCGTCTGAAAGATATCGCCACCTATCGTGGTATTCGTCACAAAAACAATTTGCCGAGTCGAGGGCAAAGAACCCGAACAAATGGTCGTACTCGCCGGGGCAAGCGTATTGCTATTGGCGGTGCGCAGCCAAAAGCAGCAACAAAGACCTAGGATAAATATATGGCAGAAACAACTACTACACCCAAGGCTAAAACAAGCCGCAAGAAGCAGCGCCGTTCCGTACCCGCCGGTCAGCTGCATATTCAAGCAACCTTCAACAACACGATAATCACCTTTGCTGACAAAAAAGGCAATGCATTGGCTGCTAGTTCAGCGGGTGCCTGCGGATTCCGCGGCAGCAAAAAAGGGACCGCCTACGCAGCACAAGTTGCTGCTGAAAAAGCGGCTGAATTAGCTAAATCACAGTATGGCCTTACCTCAGTCGATGCCTTTGTCAAAGGCGTGGGACTCGGACGTGATGCAGCGATTCGTAGCATGCAGAATTTTGATATCCGTGTTGATAGCATCAAAGACGTGACCGGTGTACCACATGGTGGTGTCCGACCACGTAAACAAAGGAGGGCCTAGCTATGGCTCGAGATAGAAGCCCAATAGTTAAACAAAGCCGACGCGAAGGTTATGCACTTCACGTTAAGGCTCATAAAATTATGGCTAAAAAATCAGGTATTCCAGGAGTTCATGCTCATGGAAGACAGAATAAGCCAAGTTTATATGCGACTCAACTTCGAGAGAAGCAAAAAGTTCGCCGTACCTATGGTCTGCTTGAAAAGCAATTTGCTCGTCTCATGAAAGACGCTGACCGGGCTGAAGGCAAATCAGGTGAGATACTCTTGCAGCTTCTCGAACGACGACTCGACAATGTCATTTACCGTGCCGGGTTAAGCGTTTCTCGCCGCGGTGCACGTCAGCTTGTGACTCATGGACATTTTATGCTTAATGGTCGTCGCGTTGATATTCCTTCAATTCGCGTCAAGGTGGGTGACGAAATAACGGTTCGTGCAAAGAGTACAAAATCTGATTATTTTACCCATCTCGACGACGTCATTAAGAACACTTCTCAGCTATCTCTTAGTTGGCTAAAGAGTGATGTGAAGAAAATGACCGTCACCATAACTGGCTTGCCAACTCGTGAAGAAGCCGAACCAGACATCAATGAACAATTAATCGTTGAGTACTACTCTCGCTAAAGGAGCAACTTTACTATGTCACAACCTATTCACAACCCTAGTCTTTCAGATATCCAAGATCACAGTACGAGCAGTGCCACCTTTGTTGTTGAGCCACTTCGTACTGGGTATGGTATGACTCTGGGTAATAGCCTCCGTCGTGTACTCCTTAGTAGTATTGAAGGGGCTGCGATTGTTGCTTTCCGCATCGAAGGCGCAACCCATGAGTTTACAACTGTTAAAGGCGTTAAAGAAGATGTCGTCGATATCATGCTCAATCTTAAGAATATCCATGTTCGCGCGCACAATGAAAAACCAGTTGAAATTCGCCTCGAGAAAAAAGGCGCTGGCACGGTTACGGCGGGAGATATTAAACTCAGCGATGATATCGAAATCGTTAATCCTGACACAATTATCTGTACGATTGATGATCCGAAAACATCAATCGTTATGGATTTTGTAGTCGAAACTGGCCGTGGCTATCGTACTATTGAAGAGTCGAGTAACACTCGTATTCATAGTGATATGATTGCGCTTGATGCTATTTTTAGTCCAGTGCTCCGTGTACGCTACAAAGTTGAGAACACCCGTGTTGGTCATGCTACCGATCTTGATAAGTTACTGCTTACTATTGATACCGATGGTTCAATGAGTCCTCGTGATGCGTTTGAAGAAGCGGCCGCTATTTTGATCAATCAATACACCGCGCTAGCTGGTTCTACTCGTGTTGAAGCAGTAGCGGCACCAGGTACTCATGCTGATAGTGGAGACACCGAACTGATGACCCCCATTGAGGATCTCAACCTGACTGCCCGGACCACCAATGCTCTTATCAACAATGATATACGCACCATTAATGATCTAGTCACCCTTAGTGAAACAGATTTACGTGAGCTCAAGGGCTTTGGCAGTAAAGCTCTTGATGAGGTAAAAGATAAATTAGCCGAAATGGAGTTTTAACATGCATAGACATGGATATCAAGGCCGAAAGCTCCATCGCGATGAAGCACAGCGCAAAGCTCTCATGCGCGGGCTTGCGATAAGTTTGATTGAGCACGGCCGTATTGAGACAACATTACCGCGAGCAAAAGAACTCGTACCATTCATTGAACCCCTTATTACGAAAGCAAAAAAAGGTGATCTTGCGGCACGTCGACAAATTCTATCAGCACTCGATAACCAACTGGCCACGAAGCGTCTTGTTGATGAACTCGCGCCTCAAATGAATACTAGAGATAGCGGACATGTCCGAGTAGTACGAAGCCGTCTTCGTGTTGGTGATAATGCGCAACTCGCCACTATTAGTTTTGTCGACGAACTGAAGTCTGTTTCTACTGAAACAGTGGTCGCAAAAGGAGATGTTATATGAAAACCTTTAATTTAAAGGCCTCTGAAGTCAACCATAAATGGGTTATTATCGATGCTTCAACCGCTCCGATTGGTCGTGTTGCTACGGTCATTGCTAAACGATTAATGGGGAAATACAAACCAACCTACACGCCCCATATTGATGACGGTGACAACGTTGTTGTTATCAATGCTGACCACCTCGTTGTGACCGGCAATAAAGAAACTGATAAAGTTTACTATAGATATTCTGGCTTTCCAAGTGGCCTAAAAGAAAAGACCCTTGCCGAAGCTCGTCAGAAAAATTCCGCGCATATTGTTGAAGCAGCAGTGTCAGGTATGATACCACACAACAAATTACACGCCGAGCGGATGAAACGGTTGCGTGTTTTTGGTGGTGAAGAACATACCCATGCTCCTCAAAAACCAGTAAAAATAGAGGTACAATAATGGCTAAGAGTAACGCATATTTCTATGGACTTGGTCGACGCAAATCTGCGACAGCTCGAGCTCGTCTCACGGGAGGTAAGGGTGCTATTACCGTCAATGGCAAGTCTGCTGAGAATTACCTTGACAACAACAAGACCCTTATCGCCGAAATTACTGATCCACTTGCGCTCGTTGGTAAGCAAAAAGATTTTGATGTTAGTATCGTCGTCAGTGGTGGCGGTATGAGTGGTCAAGTTGACGCATGTAAGCTTGCTATCAGTAAAGCAATCAGTGAAATGGATGAAGGTTTGCGTGGTACTCTCAAAAAAGCCCGTCTGCTCAAGCGAGATCCACGCGAAAAAGAGCGCAAGAAATACGGTCTTCGCAGCGCTCGCAAACGTGAACAATACTCAAAACGCTAAATATCTTCCCGAGACAAAAAATACACCGCATGTGGCGGTGTATTTTAATAAAGAGATAAAATAGCGTCAGAATGACTCTTAATCATAACGGCAACATTATCGGGTAGCTTCTCTATCTCACCGTCTAACTGGACTGGCTGTGCATCAATCAAGGTAAACGAATACTTTTGATAGCTTGGAGAACGATGAAATCCTTGTATTGCCGCCCGAATGAGTGACCGAATTAAATGAAGTCTTCCTCGATGCTTAATAGCAACCACTTCGAATTTATTATCGTGAACGGTATTTTTATTATCAAGCTTGACAACTTTTGCCATTTCATTAATATTTGCAAATATTACATTATCGTAGCGTGCTTGCGTATCGTTGCGCTCAATGGTTATAGGCTGAAAGTTCTTAAGTGTTGCAAGTATAACTCGTAGTTCGTTAAGTCGGCTCTTGCTGTGGCGATTCAGCTCATGACCAACATCAGGCGTAACACCAAATCCAATATAGGAGTGAGCATACCGTTCTATCGAAAAACCTTTCTTGTGAGCTGAGATACTAATGATGTCCATTGGTTTTGGTTCCGCTCGTTTAATCAAACGAATCAACGGTGTATTGCCACGCATAACCCTTTTGTGATCATTGGCATTGCCGGCCGCCATGACTGCCGCTACGGCATTTGATTTCTTGCGTGTTTGTTTACCTTGCATAATACCGTTAATAACTTCGTTGTAGCCGCCATCACCGCTAACCGAAATAATCAGAGGGTACTCATGTTTTGTGGTAATTTTCCTTGCTATCTCTAACGCGTGACCGGCATGTTTCGTAGGGTACATAGAAGGTTTACGACGAATTACCTCATAGTGTCCACAGATACTGTCGTACAAATCTTTAGCCATTTTAGGAGCATCGCCCGTACTTTTCGGGTTATAAATGATAGCGATATGATCAAAGGGTTTCATGATATTGAAAATTCTATGATGTAGTATATCATAGAGCTCTGTATTGCTATACCATACTGCCTACATGACGAGCTGGCAATGAGCTGATGATTTTTCACGTTTTGAACAATCTAGCTACAATATTAAAGAAATCGCCACTACTAGGTGATTTTTATATATCTACCGTATAATAGACATATACTATGAAACAGACAATCCTCACTGGCTTACGTGCCAACAATGATCTACACATCGGCAATTATTTCGGCGCAATGTTACCCATTATTGATACCGCACGTACGAAAGCTGATCAATATGAAGTCAACATGTTTATTCCTGATCTCCATAGTTTTACCACACCCATTGACCACAGTAAGCTGCATGGACAAATTATTGACAATGCCCGTAAATTTATTGCGGCTGGCCTGCCGCTCGATCATGACTCGATTCACATTTATCGCCAAAGTTACATACCAGCACATTCTGAGTTGACGTGGATACTGGACTGCTTTACGAGCTTTGGAGAGATGAGGCGCATGACTCAGTTTAAAGATAAACAAGTAGATTTATATAACCAAGCTGGTACCGGCTCATTCGATGCGCACCTCAACGAAAGTATGGCAGTTGACTGGGAAAAAGTTGATGAAGATACATTACAAAAATTTAACGCTAGCGTCACAGTAGGTCTCTTCAACTATCCTGTCCTCATGGCAGCCGACATTCTGCTGTACGGCGCTAGCTACGTTCCAGTCGGTGATGACCAGACTCAGCACCTTGAATACGCTCGTAATATTGCAGGGCGGATGAATAATCGGTTCGGTGAACTGTTCATCGTGCCCGAGCCAGTCTCAAAACAACATGAGTTTTTCGGCAATGATCAAGGGCTGCGTATCAAAGATTTGCAAAATCCACTGAAAAAGATGAGCAAAAGTGCCGATAATGACAAGGGCGGCATCTTTCTTAGTGATGAGCCAGACAAAGTCACAAAAAAAATCATGGCTGCTGAAACTGATAGCGTTGGTGTAATTCATTTTGATTGGGAAAAACAACCAGGTATCACTAACCTTTTACAGATTCTGGCATTGGTATCAGGCCGTGATCAAGCCCATGTCAACGCCGAATGGGAAGGCAAGCAGCGTTATGGTGATCTGAAAAAAGTAGTGGCAGAACATGTCGCTGAGTTCCTGACTAATTACCAAAAGATATATCGACTTATCGATAACGAGGCGCTTCAGGCTAAACTACAAAAATCCGAAGTAATTATGAATGAGCGTGCTAACACAACCTTACTACAAGTTCAACAAGCCATTGGACTACGCCCCATAGGATAAAATTCATGCGACTTGATCAATATATGGCGCACTATTGGCCCGAACACTCCCGTAGCTCTTGGCAAACATATATCGAAATGGGTTTAGTATTGGTTAATGGCGAGGTAATTACGAGTGTTAGGCAACAGCTTGGTGAAGATGACTGTGTTACCGTTCAGGCCATTCCAGAGATCAACACAGACGAGATCTCACTGCCAATTATCTACGAGGATGATCACGTCATTGTCATCAACAAGCCCTCTGGCATTTTGACACACGCAAAAGGCGGCATCTGTAGTGAAATGACTGTAGCCGACTTTGTACGGCCACGTATGCACGAAGTTGATGAAACAAATCGACCCGGCATTGTTCATCGGCTTGACCGAGAAACGAGCGGTCTACTGATTGCCGCCAAAGATAATGAAACAAAACGACTACTTCAAAAGCAGTTTCAAGAACGCAAAGCAAAGAAGACATATCTAGCAATTGTACATGGTATTCCGAAAGTACTTGAAGCAAATATTGATCTTCCGATTGCCCGTAATCCGAAAAAACCAAGTAGTTTTCGCGTTGATCCAAAAGGCAAATCAGCACAAACACATTATGAAGTGATTGGTCACAATACGGTCTATAGCGTTATTCGGCTTAAACCAGTTACTGGCCGAACCCACCAGCTACGGGTCCATCTCGCACATCTTGGTATCCCTATCGTGGGTGATACCCTATATAGTGGTGGCAAAAGTCCGATTAACCGGCTATGTCTTCATGCCGAGCAACTCGAGATAACTATCCCGCAATCTCAGCGCAAAACATTCACCGCGCCGTTGCCGATAGACTTTAAGGAAAACGTTGATGCCATTTGCGCCTGATTTGTCACTCCATCCTATTACTCGACAGCTATGCGATGCGTATCTTCAGAGTGGCAGTCATGCCGTCATACTTCATGGGAGAGAAGGTGTAGGATTACGAACAATTGCACAAGCTATGGCTCGTCGTAAAAATAACACGCCCGATAGTTTTATGGTTATTCAGCCCGAAGATGACCGGGATATCACGATCGAACAAATTCGTGAGCTATACTCTTTGACGAAGACAGTAAGAACCAAGCAGTTCACTGTTATCGTTGATGACGGCGATCATATGGGAATACCAGCCCAAAATGCATTTTTAAAGTTATTGGAAGAACCTCCAGCACAAGTCCAGTTCATTATCACAGCTCACAAACCCCATCTTCTTCTTTCAACAATTCATTCCCGCACATCGAATATCGAGGTTCGTTTGATATCTGCAGAAATCACCGATAGGTTAATTCATAGCTTCGAGCCAAATGATATACAAAAACAAAATCAAGTAAATTTCCTCGCTCGAGGCCTCCCAGCGCTCGCACATCGTTTATTATCAAATAAAGATTTTTTTGAGACTCAAACAACCTATATGCGATCCGCTAGAGATTTTTTGCAAGCATCTGTTTATGAACGTCTCGTCTATATCAAGCCATATCTTGGTAGCAGAGAAGATGCTCTGTGCTTTACTCGCGCGCTTGCGTTAGTGCTCCAGGCAACGATTGCCAAGCAATCCATACAGCAAGTTACCTCTAACCTTGAGGCAACCGCCACCACTATCGACCAACTAGAACAAAATAGCAATGTGCGCCTACAGCTTATGAAGCTGTCCTTTTCTCTAGCGATATAGTATACTATTAGGGAAATGTTAGGCCTTTTTGTATTGGTGGGGCTAGGGGCGTGGATTCTGTGGTATCAAAAAACAACTGATGATACCGGTGCTGTCTTTTCCTCAAAATTTGCGACTCGAATGGATAAGCTATGGGTGGTCGCTCAAGATAGTATCCGTGATCATAAATATTTGCGAGCTGAAAAAGCCTTGCTCACAATATTGCGGGTTGACGAGCGAAACGCAACCGCCTATAACCGTCTCGGTATTCTCTATGCAAAACAACGAGCCTACCAAGACGCGATCGAGTGTTTTGAGATTGCTCAAAGCCTCGAACCGAGCGCTTCGTCACTTCACAATGTCGGATTAATCTATTACGAAACTGGACAATACGAAAAAGCGGCACTCGCGTTTCAACAAGCTCTCCAGATTGAAAGCGATTTGGCTGCCCGGCACATTGCCTACGCAAAGGTTCAAGAGAAAATGGGCAATGCGAAACAAATGATTGCCAGCCTCGAGCGAGCTGTTGAGCTTGAGCCAATTCCGCAAAGTCTTTCCATTTTGGCTGACGCCTACGAGCGTGATGGGCAACACGAACTTTCACAAAAAATTCGTGAAAAAGTTGGCAAGCTCATCCAACCAACCACGAGTCCACAACAACGCATCAAGCAACCGCGCAAAGTTGTGATGTAGTATCCACTGCTTGGCAGAATAGAGGTGATTTGCTACAATATGTCGGTACCTTGTATTAGAATAATACGCCGCTTTAGCTCAGCTGGTAGAGCAACACTTTTGTAAAGTGAAGGTCCCCGGTTCGAATCCGGGAAGCGGCTCCAGTTTATAATTACCCCACGCTGGGATAGTGAAGCGGTCAAACACGACAGACTGTAAATCTGTTGGCATTCGCCTTCGTAGGTTCGAATCCTACTCCCAGCACCATATAAATAGCCCGGCATCCAGCCGGACTTTTATATTCATTCTCTAGAATTGTTAGACGACCAGAAGAGCAAAAAAACTGGCATAAAAACCAACCTGTACCCATAGCTTATGCGGGGTTTGCTGGCCACGAATAGCAACATATAGTAAAATACCACTCATCAACATAAGCCAGAACAATCGAGACGATGCGTTTATATACGTAAGATAAAGCGATAGGGCATATATACTTGCTATGGAAAGGCCGGTTAAGATGCGGTGAGGTCGCACGGTCACACCTTTCTCCGGTACAATAGCTGCAAGTATCTGAAAACCGCACCCAATCACAAAAAGCCAGACCGTCCATATTGGTACCAGATGTGACGGCATAAAATATACTCCATACCAATAGACCAAGAAAGGTAACGTTATCAAAAATAGAATCGCATAGTAATGAGTAGCGTAGCAGCTAGATGCAGCATGATGGCTAAAAGTTTCGTGCACACCGCCTCGCGGCCAATGATACACTAGCCACATCAGACCTATCGATAGTGTAATTAGGGGAAAGATAAAATAAGTGGTAGAGATATCCATAAAAAAATTATACTCCTAACAAGATAAGCTCAGCCCGAATCGCATTTTCAACTTTTGTCACAGGCATCGTATGCGGTACATGGAGGAACGTATACTTTGCGACGTTTAGCGATTTCACTAGGTGAAACGATACTAAATTACACCATGAATTGCCAATACCTTTTGCTAGCCTAAAAGTATTATTTTCATCGATAAAATACGGTATCGGCAACCTCGTCAAATTCTCTTTATTGTTTCTGAATTGGCTAGAGCACTCCGTTTCTATTCTCACATGATCTTTATCCCTGCCGCTATACGTACCCATGCCTATTACGCGCTCGTAGTGAAAAAGGTCTGTTTGGGTGATAAATCTTTCTATATCCGCTGTATTGGATTTGATAACTTCAATATCGGCAATATCACTAAGTTGACGAGCCACTTTTTCAGTAACAGTGTTTTCAAATCCAAAAATCAGTGTTTTCATATACTATATTTTAGATCATAAGTATTAGTTTAAATACGGCGTAATGAACGAAGCAAAGATATGTTTACCGTATGCAATACTACAACAATAAACAGCTACGTGATATACTAATAAAGCAAATTGATATGATGCCGCGGTAGCTCAGTGGTAGAGCACTTCCATGGTGGGTCGCTTTGACCCTGCCCATACAGCGAGAAATCGCTCTATGAATCCCGAATAACGGTTAATATCCTCGCATAAGGACAAGACCGTGGCAATCTGCCTATCGCAGAAGGCCCGAACGACTGACAAGGGGAGCTACGTCTTTACGATATGCTCAAGATACAGTCTAGCCCTCTGATAAATGTATACTAAAAACAGAGGTGTAAGCGAAGGAAGGGGTCCTGGGTTCAAATCCCAGTCGTGGCTCCATTTTATATACAACATGTCTATGAAACGTCTATATCGTTCACGTAATGACAAAGTAATCGCTGGTATCTGTGGGGGATTTGGCGAGTACTTTGATATAGACCCGGTTATTTTTCGCCTTATTTTTGCGCTGCTGTTGATCCCAGGTGGTTTTCCTGGGTTTATACCCTATGTAATTCTATGGATAGTCATTCCAAAAGCACAAAAATCTTAGGGGCGGGCCTAGGGCCCCCCCCCGAAAAACAAACAAACAAAAAAAAGTGATAAAATGTCCACCCCCCCACACACAGGCACCACGCGGGGTCTTCGGGGTGTGGAGCA
>JAPUDQ010000008.1:22621-24945 GCA_027493025.1 Candidatus Saccharimonadota bacterium
GCGGGCCTACCCCGCCCCGCATATGAAACCGGAATAAATCCGGTTTCATATGCTTCCCACCCCTGAAGACTGCGCTATCGCTTGCTTGTCGCTTGTGGTCCCTGAACAGTGCTTGCGTCAATTTATATTATTATTGAAAACTCAATGTTTACTAACAGAGTGATATCTGCTAAAATAATTGGAAGTTATGGCAAAGAAGAGTACAAAACGCAAGCTTGTTGGGCTGGTGTCGAAAGCATCAGGCCACCGTTCGTATTATACGGTCAAGAACACTCAGAACACTTCCGAGAAACTGTCACTCCGTAAGTATGATCCTATTACGCGCAAACACGAGATCTACGAAGAGACCAAGAAAAACCTTGGCCGCAACGAAGTCAAAGCTCGCAAGAGCTAATCGTCCATGCAAGTCTAGTAATCCGCACTCTTTTAAGGTGCGAGTTGCTTTTTAGGAAACGAATAGATACGACAATGGCTAAAAGACTTTTTCACTCACCAAACAGACCCAAAAAGCTGAGCTACTATGACTATGCAAAAGGTATTTGGGGTGCTGCCGCAATGAGCTTTCGGATTTCACCAGTTGCGGTTAGTGCAAAAATCTTCGGTGGTTTGATGTCAGCAGTATTACCGATTGTTACGACGTATTTTGCAGCCCAGACGACATCTGAGTTAGCCGCCGCGTACAGCGGTGATGAGGCAGCTGGACAGCGTGCACTTGTATATGTAGTTGTGACGGTGATACTTGGTATGTTTAGTGCGGCCTGGGTGAGCATTGATAGTTATCTTCAGGCGACGCTCCGCTATAAGGTCAATGCCGCGGTAAGCGATATGATGTATGAACGATTTCTGGCTCTTGATTTCTGGCGATATGAAGATAAAGACACTGCTGATACCTATGATAAGGCGCAACGTTTTGCAAACTTTTATTCGTATGTTTTTGATCAATTAGCAGCTATATTCTCTCAATTTATTGGCGTTATCAGTGCAATTATCGCATTGATCCTCTTCGTACCATGGATTGCCCTGATTGTCGGCGTTGCCCTCGTTCCAGGTATTTATTTACAATTCAAGCTTTCACGCGCCCAGATTAATCACTGGAACAAAAATGTAACGGCACGCCGCTCTCAAAGCTATATCGAATGGCAGCTTCTCCAACCGCGTGCTATTACTGAGTTACGGCTCAATGGATTGGTCAAGCATCTTATTCAGCTGCGAGCTACCTATCGTGAAAAGGATGAGAAAACTCGCATTGATTTTGAGAAAAAGTACATTGGCAAGCAACTTATGGGTGACGTCCTCGAAGGCTCAGCGGAGCTGGCTAGTCTAGCCTGGATTACCTTTGAAATCATCAATAAAACCCAGCCGATCGGCCAGTTCGTGTATGTACAGCAGATCGTTAGTCGCGCAATAGATTCAGCTAATAGCCTTGTACGCACATTGAGTAATATCGATGAAGATCTTGCACAACTATTCGACTACCAAAAATTTATGACCTACCCAATTATCACATCCGACAAACCCACACTGTCGTATACACCCCATACGATCGAGTTTAACAATGTATCGTTCGTGTATCACGGCAGTAAGAAAAAGGTTCTCAAATCCATAAATCTAACCATTCGTCAAGGTCAACATATTGCTATTGTCGGTGAAAATGGAGCCGGAAAAAGTACGCTTGTCAAGCTTCTCATGGGCCTATATAAACCCACCAGCGGAGAAATCCTATTCGATGGCAAACCGATGACGGACTATTCGCTAGAATCCTGGCATCAGCAACTTGCCGTACTTCAACAAAACTTCCTCGAATACGACTTTGCAAACATTCGTGATAACATCTACTTTGGGGATGTATCAAAACCGTTTGACATTGCCCGCTACGAGCAAGCCATTGTCGATGCTCAGGCCAAGTCTTTTATTCAAAAACTCAAGCACAAAGATAAAACCTATGCTTCAAAATGGGTTCATGATGACAATCAAGACGAAGACGCCTCAACAAATCTATCCGGCGGTCAATGGCAGCGGCTGGCGCTTGCCCGAAGCTTTTACCGAAATGCGCCGATTATTGTTCTCGACGAGCCAACGAGCGCAATTGACGCATTAGCCGAATCAAGAATCTTCCACGAACTTTTTAAAGACAAGACGCGCACGATTATCGCCATTAGCCATCGGTTAACGACGGTCTCAAAAGCCGATATGATCTATGTTTTTGAGAATGGCACTATCGTGGAGCAGGGTAAGCACTCGGAGTTAGTAAAAGCCAGATCACACTACTATAACCCCAACTTCACATAAGCGTCTCCTTTTGTGTTTGGGTAGCCAACAGGGCG
>JAPUDQ010000009.1 GCA_027493025.1 Candidatus Saccharimonadota bacterium
ACTCGCAGCTACGCTGGAAATGGGTTCGGGCTTGGGCGTAAAATCGCACCAAAATAAACACCTATCTATGAGGTGTTTATATTTTTATCAGTTCCTATTACTCAATTGCGTGATAAACAAGTCGGTACGTATTTCCAGCTTGCATAGAATTACTTAGACCAATAGTAAAACCATCGACCGTTGTTTTCTCTATAAATGGCTTACTATTAGAGCTAGCACCTGTGACTACTACATACGGTCTTTTTGTATAGGCAGTAGCAAATTTAACCTGTATAATACCTGAGCTTGTTTCACACCCCTCTCTCGCCACAAATGAAACCTCTCCTGCCATGTCTGTACCAGAAATCGTTAAATTATCGAGATTACAAGCCGACACGGTGGCAATACTTGGTGTACGACCGTTACTGATGAGATGTCCAGAAATCGTTAAATTATCCGTAACAAGTAAAGATCGGATTGTTGAAAAACCAGATACATTAAGCGAGTCAGTCGCAACTGCGTTACTGGATAGCAAGCTTGCGGATGCACCTTGCAGGGTAAATGATGGATCAGAGAATGAGGCGTTCGCAAATACCATAATCTTGCCAGTACCTGTAGGCCATTTTGCTGGATTGGAGGTGTAGGAAGGTAATGAACCAGCATGGGTTTTATTGCGGTCAGCCTCTTCCTCCGCTACCCAGGAAGAGATAGCTAATGAGTTCTGTGTGTAGTCTTCAAGTGCATATCCGATGATGCGTCCAGTTTTTGTGGCACGCATGGCGACACCTGGAGTACTTGAAGCGGTCAATGGATCACCTGCATGAATATCGCCATTTTCCCTGGATACCTTGAGGGGCACCCGTCCAGCAAGAGCAATAGGCTGACGAGTAGGACTTTTCTCATTCCAGCCAATGATACCATCGGCAATTGGGTTAGTGGAGACAATACCGATCATATTGGCTTGATACGGCTTTGTCGTTTCCCCCATAACGCCTCCCGCAGCAATTGGCGCTACGATGTCGCCAGGTTCAACCTTACCATCTGTTGCATACATTTCCGCAAGGTCAGCTTGACCAGTAGCAGCACAGTCGCCAAGTTTTAGGTTGGTGAGAGCACCATTCGCCTGATCATGACAAAGTCGTTGGGTGTAGGCAGCACTTGAGGCATTCGTAGTTGTCGTACCTTCGACAACGAGATTACCGCCAGAGGTGGTGGTAGAGCCAGCGCCTGTCACAAGGATGTCGTCGTACTGCATATTAACGCTAACTGAGCCACCAGATCCAATACCCGCCTGTAGAATTGTTTGGCCCGTATGGTCAATGCTCCACGTCCCTGCTAGCGTATCGTTTAAGTATACCTTTATGTTGTTCGTCGTCGCGACAGTGTCGAACTGTAGCTCGACCTTGTTCCAAGCATTGGTAGACCAAGACGCGCCAGCCGCCGCGAATGTCGTCGGACTGCCGCCGCCCGAGCCGCCGCCAACGCCGCTGTAGACATAGAACCGTGGCGATCCGCCGTTCGGATCATACGCCAGAAGGGCTCCACCAGTGCCGTTTGAATCCATATTCATGAAGTATTGCACTGACGAGGGATTGGTCGGCATCTTGACGTAGGCTGTGAAGGATGCATAGGTAACGTTCGCAGGCAGGGTCTTGCCGGCCCAGTTAGCGGATGAAACCGCAATATCAGCCCGATAGCTACCGGTACGCGGTCCACTATTTGTGACGGTTACACTACCAGGGATAGTCCACTGGCTCATATTACCGCTCTCAAACCCCTCATTGAAATAAGTAGCTGGTGCCGTTCCAGTGACAGTCGCTTTTAAGGTCGCGTTACCAGTAACCTGTAACGCAGTTGAGTTAGCGGTAGCTCCCTGTATATTGACGAGCGATCCCATCGTAAGCGTATTGGTGGTTGTATCGGCTTTCAACAATGAACCCGCACTAGCGTTTTGAATCTCGAAAGCAGCAGTACTGTTCGAGCGAAATATTTTGTCTCCAGAGAATATTTGCGCCCCCGTACTCATCAGTCCAGGATTTGAAGCATCTGCTGTTTGAAGATAAAGCGTATTACTAGTAAGGACAGCACCATTGCTGGACTTTGTCTGGCCGTTAATCGCACCGACAGAAAGTGACGTACCGCATGCCCCCCAGGTCGGCGAAGCTGTACCGGCGCTCTGGAGACACTGACCACTGGTCCCAGCTGCCGTGAAGGCATAGGCCGAACCGGTACTGTATGCTACGGTTCCTGCACCGCCAATTGCTGATGCATTCGTACCACCGTAGGTAATGGATAAGCGAGCTGCTGAAGATAACTGACCCGATGCATTGGTAATAACCGGTCCGGCCGTCGTAAGACTCTTGACAGATACGGTACCACCAGATTTACCGATGTTAACCCCTGAAGCCGTCGTTGATCCAAGATTAAGGGCGACCGCAGAAGCGGTGTCATAGGTTGATGCCAGGATGCTCGTATCTGCTCGGGCAGTGCCGCTAATCCAGAGATTTGAGCTCGGTTGAACCGCAGTCAGAGTTGCTTGGTTCTGAATGTAGTTAGTACTGCCGCTAGCTGCCGCAAACGAACTACTGTCCAGCCCATCAAGCGTCTCAGCGTTCATTGCGTAAGCGGAAGTCGCTAGGGTGTGACGTGGAGTCATGGCTGCTTCCCAAGCAGCACAGGCGGCAGTTGAGCAGGTTGCGGTCGCTGGTGTTGCCATCGTAATTTCAAAGAACAGATTACCACTCGCGAACAGCGATGCGGGAATAGGCGTTACTGCGCCAAGTCGAGTCGAGAAAAGGCCGCCCGTTACCTGTACACGGTTAGTCGTCTCACGGGTCTCTGTCCATACGGCGGTACCTCCACTAGACACGGTATAGAGACGGAACTGCATATTGTACAGGCCGTCAGGACGAGCCACACCAGAGCTATCAAGAAGCCGGCCCTGGAAGTTCATCGTTGTTGGAGTGGTAGTTACCGCAGAGACCCTTGAAAATGCAAAATAGACCAACAATGATATGGCCAAGAGAAGAACGCTGAGAGCCGCGCTCCATAAGAAACGAGTTTGTCGTTTTTGCATGTTAGTTTTTATCTTTTCGCCTGTTTTTTTGTTTTAAATATACAGGTTATTTGAATTGTACACTTTATTGAAAATAATGTCTAGGAATTTTTAGAAAAAATGAATACGCTAAAGTAGATTATGCAAAAACAAGATTTTTTTGAATTTTTGTACTACAATAAAGCATAAGATTAATTTGTAATGGTGAGGTAACAATGGATCTCCGATCACAACAACGCTACCAAGCGCAACCACGGTATGAAGCGCCGGCTCAGGCACAACAGCCAACAGCAGGACAGCAGCCACAAGCTCTTCCCGCAGAGCCAACAAGATCAGGGCGTGGTCTTGCTCGCTTTCCTATCCAAGACGTACGAAAATATATGATCTATGCGGCGATTGCCCTAGGTATCACACTTGTAGCCTGGTACCTGTTAGCAAATGGTGCAGGATCTATAATGTCTACGGTCAAAAAAGATCAATATCAAGCTGTATTTCTATCAAATGGACAGGTATACTTTGGTAAAATCAAAAATGCTGACTCAACAACCGTGACTATGAGTGACATCTATTATCTCCAGCAAGCCGTACAGGGGACAAAGGATGATAAAACAGCGGATAAAGAGCAGGCACAGATGTCATTAACAAAGCTCGGCAACGAAATTCATGGCCCAGAAGATACTATGTATATCCAAAAAGACCAAGTGCTTTTCTGGGAAAACCTTAAAACTGACAGCCAGGTTGTTAAGTCTATCAAAAATACTGCAAAGCAAAACTAGCAATTATATCCTTAGATATATCGACATACCCGCTATTATGAAAGCGGGTATTTTTTATAAAATATTCAGTATATACCTAACGTGATATATTTATAAGCATAAGCTATACTTGACATACATTGACTGGTATGTTACTATAAATACATGGCTACCACCAACACCTTCAGTACAGGTAACCATAGCACAAAATCAGAACTCGAAAAGTTCACGCTTTTTTACGAATCAGTACCTGTAAAGTCACCTCTTCGTAGCAAGCGTCAGGTTCAACGCTCAGTTGAGCGCTAGGACCGCCTGTACAGATACTCCTCTCGCCAGTAGTGAGAGGAGTATTTTATTAGTTATCCTCAACTATGAAAAGTTATCCACTAGCTTTTTATATAGCGATATGTCAATATGTATACATGATTTGTGTATATTGTAGCTACCGAACCACTACCGTTGCCAATACGCGTCCGACAAAGCATACACCACCTCAGGTTTGGCGACGACGATTCTGTACCGTTTGTAAAAAGACTTTCACTACATATGAATACCCCAGTAGCTCGGAGTTACCACTTGTAAAAACAGCCGACGAACGGGAGATGTCTTATAGCGAGCCTCGACTGCTTATTTCAATATGGCGAGAACTTACTACATCCTCACAGACGCGAGCTGATGATGCAGCAGCTTTAGCTTCAACAGTAACCCAGCGTCTGCTCAGCGAACATCATACCTACCTAACACCAACACTCATAGCTACTATAACCTATCGTGCGCTAACGGCGTTTGAACCGACGAGCGGCGCACGCTATGGCCTCAGTCATGGTTTATTAACCAGCAATCGTTTTGAACAATAATAGCGTTCAGTATAACTATTGTTACTAGTACGTTAAAGCTTTGTGTCGTCTTTTTGATCCACGATAGCTTTGTCGGTAACATCAAACCGCTCAAGGTATTTGCCAAATAACAGACGGGTCTGTGAGTTTAAAGCTGCCGAAGATCCATACAGGATACTTGTTACCGGCATAAGTGCCCACTGCAAGAGTAGCCATAGTGAACGGTGTCGTTTATAGCGTTCCGGTCGTGGGGGCAGCATTTTAAATGATATAAATATAGACACAAACAGTCCAATCATAGCTATCCGCTGTATCAGACTGACGATTTCTGGCAGTTGGTGAGCTGCCACACTACGTGCTGCTTCTGCGTTAATAAGTAACGGACCAAAGGCGCCAAAGGAAATAATAAGTGCGGCCGATGCCCAGCTGACATGGCCCTCGTACAAAAACCAAAGCTTAAGAAGGCTATCAAGGAGAGGTACGGTACGATCTTTACGTAGAATTCTGGTTGCTACATAGGCAATATCTGACGCTCCGTATGCCCACCGGCGCACCTGGACAAATTGCGCAATAAGGGTCTTTTTGTACGTCTCCGATAGCACCGCATCCTGATAAATCGGCACAAAGATTGGCGTGACACTATAATTGCCGTCATACCGGAAATAGCTGCGCCAAAACTGATGGCCATCCTCCACGATGGTATGTACACTCCAAAAATTCATATCAATAAGGGCTGCCATGCTTTGTGAATGCGACGCAAAGTTCCGAAGTAGATGCGGACGTTGGCTTACAACGAGATTCCAAAACGAGTTCCCAGTCGCAATAACCCGCATCGGGGCCGGAACATCCCAAATATTATTCAAGAACAACGTCATTGGCTGAAAGGCCGCATGTCGCGGATCCGGATGAAGGATATATTCGTAAGTAAGGCTTGCAAAATAACTCCGATGCGGGCGATTGTCACTATCGAGCGTCGTCACAATAACATTATCTGGATCAAATCCATGTTTTTTAAAATACGGCTGAAGCTTTTGTGCCGCATAAGTAATATTACCCCCTTTACCTCTTACTTCACCGTCAATAAGAGGATGACGGACCGCCATCATCTTATAAAATGAATGCCGGTATTTCTTTACAAGATCAAGGCAGGCCTGTTCTGATTGAGCACCATCCCTGCCTTCATACGCCAGTATGACGATGAGATGCTTTAGATCATAATCACTGGCTTTTACTGCTTGCACAGTCGGCTCCAATACTTCACGGCCTTCATTGTACGTTGCAATAATAACTACGTTATAAATATCAGAAGGTTTTTTGTGATTTGCGGTCATAGCAAGCTGACGAAGGTTTATCGTATGCGTCTTACTGAGAGACTCACGCTTTAACGCCGCCTCGGGGTCTTCCAAATCAGCCAGACGTCGAGACCAGTCAAGGCGCAGCGCCCGCATCAATAACCGATATCCACCAATAGTACGGATAGCTAAGGCGATTGATTTTACAAAATATGAAATGATATAGACTAGCACAAAGACTACAGCCAGCAGCGGACTGATAATACTTAACAAAAACGGCGCAAGAATCATGAGATAGCTACTCATGCCCTGGAGCACCTCACACACCCGATACATAAGCTCGCGCTTCCCACTTGTTACTTCCAGTTCCGGAATAAAATTAATCTGACCAGGACACTACTTTGATAATTGACATGAAAAAAATTGCCGTAATCAGTAAAATAATCGCACCAAAATACACATAAACTTGAGCATATAATCGACCCTTTATCTGATATAATTTTGCGCCGAGTAGCACGTGTGAAACGAAAACAATGCCTGCAAACAGAATATAATTTAATAGATAATACCATTGTCCAAGAGAATAGTTTCGAGGATCAAACCGTGAATAACGAACTGGCACGCGAAGCTCACCAGGGTGAATATTAAACGCAGCAAGAATAATGATCAAGAGAAGCACTGCCCCCATAACCCCAATTGATGCGAGAAATGCTCGATCAGAGATGAGTAATTTGAGCTGAAGCCTCTTAATCATTATTGCTAGTATACATCATATTACATCCAATTGGTGCGGGTAGAGGGAGTCGAACCCTCATCTCGACCTTGGGAAGGTCACATAATAGCCGCTATACGATACCCGCTCGTTGGGTCACATACCGATCTCCCAGAGTTTTTTTCACGACCAAGTAGCGAAAAAGTGGTGATTCCGACATGGAGCCACCTGCCGGGATTGAACCGGCGACCTTCTCGTTACGAATGAGATGCTCTACCGACTGAGCTAAGGTGGCACTAGGAGTAGTATATCAAATTCTCCCCCGTTGCGCATCTAGAAAAAATTTGCTACTATGTCTAAGTCTTTGGGAATAGATTAGTATATGGGCTCGTAGTGAAGCTGGCCTATCACGCCTCCCTGTCACGGAGGAGATCGCCGGTTCGAATCCGGTCGGGCCCGCCAGCATAAGAATACTACTTCCACGATATAACATCATAAAAGGACTTCCTCACTGGAAGTCCTTTTTGAATCATTTTTTTATTCAAAATGTATCAAAGCGCCTTATCTCAAACAAGCTGTTAATTATGCCTCTACAACTGTTTCACGGAAATGTATTCTTTAACCTTTTTGGCATCTTTTGCTGCCTGTAGCCGCTTATCCAACTCTGTCAGCGTGACCTTGATAAGTTGATACTTAATAGTTATATCAGTTTTTGAGGTAAGTTTGACGACATAGTAGCCATCTGTCCCATAGATGAGTTCAGAAGTCTGCCCTGGCTGTAGCTTTTGCGCCGCCGCCAGTATACCGTGTGTATCTAAGGATTTCAATGATACATCACCACTGTCGCCGCCAGATAACTTCGTAATATCATCGTCAGATTCAGCCTTAGCAATTGCCCCAAAATCAGCACCAGACACCCTGAGCGCTGTAAGAATCTTATCTGCCTTTGCTCGTGCGGCTGTATCTATCACAAATCCTACCTTTCGCTTCAGCAGCTCTGAACGCACAATACCGCGATAGTCCGAAATTGACCAGTCATAGAACGCATTGAGAACTGTTTTCTCATAGGCGGTTTCACTTACCTTTTTACTAACTAAATCTTTTTTAATAAACTCTTCAACCTCTTTTTCAGTAAGGGAGATTTTATTTTCACGCGCTATTTTATCAACAAACGCGTCACGTATGGCATTATCGAGTTCAATCCGTTTACTATGCTCGACTTCCTTTTGGCCGTCTTTACTATTTACATTTAGGTTATTCTGCTGCTGCAAGTAGTGTACACTGCTACGAAACCGCTTAAGATACGTACTGTATAGTACTCCTTCTCCATCTACGCTGGCTACGTGTACCGGCAAGATTTGGGTAATGCGATACATAAATTTAGAGCTATTTTGCACGAGATACAATTGCCACCAAAGAATGACAGCAGCAAACAACAATGCAGCAAATCCGATTAAAAGGGAGTTAATTACAAGTCGATGGCGTGAGTACTGTACCGGATATTTAAATCGACGGCCACCAGCCAGAATTTGCTCACGATGTTCGGCAACCGTCTCATTTGTAATCCGGCTGTCAAGTTTTTCCGGCTGTCGCTTGCGTGAAAGCTTACTCAGCGACTGCTTGATTCGTTTTTTCATAGTCTGTGGTCCCACCCACCTGTGCCGCCCGGACAGCACTTTGTAATTTGTTATGAACTTCTTCCGGGTGATGTATTTTATCTAACACAAGGTCGCCAACGATAGTCTGGACGACAATTGTGCCATATCCCAACACATCTGCGGTAAATCCATTTATAGTATAGCTGATATTTTGAATTTTGGAGAGATCAAGATCAATCACACTTTTACCAAATACGCTATTTTGAGTCAACTGTCGTAAACGAAGAGACGTCAGAATAAACACACTAAAATACCAGCCCATAAACTGATATGCGAATAGTATAATACCTATACCGAGCCCGGCAAATGCTATCAAGAGCAGGTTCATAGGATCAGCCCACCATTCTGGGATTACAGAATACGGTAAAAATGGAACTATCAAAGACGGTAATGCTGCTACAGCAAACGGTATGAGGAGTAGGTAAAAACCTTTGCGCATCGCTATGATATGTCGACGAAAAACGTAAACCACGTCTTCGCCGCTATGCTGTCCCGCAAACTCTTTCATGTACCTCATTATACAACAAATGGTATAGTAGACGCATGTCCCCGTAGTTCAACGGATAGAATAACTCCGTCCTAAGGAGCAGATGTAGGTTCGATTCCTGCCGGGGATACCAGTTGATTATTTCTTATCTTCACGCTTTTTGGTAACGACCCTACCTCGAACGATTGGACTATGAGCTGTTTCATAGGAGTAAATCTCATCGTCAGTAAACCACAGCTTAATCTCTTGCTCCGCTTCTTCAGGATTACCAGAAGCATGAAGAATATTAGGTAACGTAGCATTGAGGGGGTTCGTGTAAGCACGCGTTACGTGGGTATAATCACCGCGTATAGTACCCGGAGCAGAGTCTTTTGGATCGGTGGTACCAACCATTTTACGCACATGCGCAACGACCTCGACCCCTTCTAGTACAAACGTAATGACTGGCGTTTCAGTCATTTGCGAAAGAGTGATATTATAGATGTCCTCACCCCATCGGCTTATGAGGTTACTGATCCCTTCATAATGCTTATGGAAATGCAGCTCATCCGGAGCCATCATCTTCATTGCTACTATTTTTATACCAGCTCGTTCAAAACGGGTAATAATTTCTCCAACTAGCCCGCGCTGAATTGTGTCAGGTTTGAGGATAACTAATGTTTTTTCCATTACACTCCTTACTATATAATAAAAATATATTCTTTCTTATTGTATCAGAAGAACAAGGGCAAGAACGACCGATAGTCCGATCCGATACCATCCGAATAGCGCCAGCGGATGTTTTTGAAGATAGTTCATCAAAAAACGAACCGCTAATAGTCCGCTAATAAGTGCGGCGATATTCCCGACTAGCAGTACGGCTGCATTATCAAAGAGATATGCCCTGTCGCCAGCCTTGATAAGCAGCTTTGCAATCACTCCAAGCATAATAGGAATTGACACCAGGAAGCTAAACTCAGCAGCGCGCGCAGCGCTTAACCCCATAGCACGCCCCGCTAAAATGGTACTACCAGAACGTGAGGTACCGGGGATTAAAGCGCAAACTTGCGCTAAACCAATACATAAGGCTCGTTTTGTCGACATTTTTTCTTCAGTTATTGGCGATAAATGAGGTAACTTCTCAATAATGATGAGCAGCACCCCTACAGCACTCAGGGTAGCAACAACGGTCCAAGGACTCGCAAATAGCGGGTTCTGCTCAATGATATCAGCCGCCAAAAACCCGACAATTCCCGCAGGAAGCATTGCTACGATAACATTACGCAGTAACCTATAATCTTTTTCTTGAATAATTGTTCGAAGTATCGTGGCGATACGATGTCGAAAGAAAATAAGCAGTGCGCAAACGGTACCGATATTGATCCACTCTAAAAATAGGTGGCTGCTCGCTCCATTCATAAAATATTGGGCAATTACTAGGTGCCCGGAGCTAGAAATTGGTATAAATTCCGTTAACCCCTGAATGACACCAAGAAAGATTGCTTCAATAATACTCATGACATTATTGTACCGTATCCGCCTCTTTCTGTCGCAAAATAACAAAAAAAGGCTTATGCTAGAACTATGACAGAAACGCAACATTATTTCTCAGAACTGATTAGCGATTTTATTGAGCATATCGAAGTTGAGCGTGGTAGGAGTCAAAAAACCGCTGAGAACTATTATTTATATTTGCAGCGATTGATTGAGTTTGCAGGCGATGAACCGATTAGTATTCTAGACGCAGAGTTGATTCGTAAATGGCGTCTCTGGCTAAACCGGTACGAGACAATCAATGGCGATACGCTCAGCACCCTCACTCAGAGCTATCATCTCATTGCACTGCGTAGCTTTCTCGTTTATTGCAGTAAACGAGGGATTAAAACTCTTACTCCCGAAAAAATCGAGCTCCCTAAGGTTCGTAAAAAGCAAGTGTCGTTTCTAACGAGCGACGAAATAACCCGACTTATTGATTCGATACCTGTCCAAAATGCCATAGGTCTTCGGGATAGAGCTATCATCGAATTATTTTTTAGTAGTGGACTGCGCGTTTCTGAGCTCGTTAATCTCAATCGAGACCATATTAACCTGAAACGAGGTGAATTTATGGTACGAGGCAAAGGACAAAAAGACCGTCCGGTTTTCATTAGTCCAGAAGCTAGTGAGTGGATTGCCGCATACCTGGAGACACGAACGGATTCAGCCGTACCACTTTTTATACGTTACTCAGGATCGGAAACTGGTGATGCACGTGGCGAACATCTACGCTTGACAGCACGTTCTATTCAACGCGCTGTTAGTGGCTACGCTAAGCTTGCCGGTATTACGAAACATGTATCACCCCACACCATGCGCCATAGTTTTGCTACTGACCTTCTCATGAATGGGGCTGATCTCCGCTCTGTACAGACCATGCTTGGACACAGTGACATCTCAACGACCCAGGTATATACCCACGTAACAAACCCCCACCTCAAAGAAGTGCATACGCGCTTCCACCGGTCTAATACCGAATGAGCTGTTAGTTACATTCGTAGAAGTTAAGCCCAGTCATGCCAAAGTCATCGCCATTGACGTCATTGGCATCATCAAATATCTCAAGTAATACTGAGGTTTGAGTAGGACCCGTTATAAAGGGCATCGTAACCGGCATCCATTCATCAGGAACGACTTTTACGGTCACAGGAGTTGTCGCATCCTTACCATCAACCCGTAAACGAATACGGGGATCAGTGCTTCCCGCTCCCCCACCAGGATTACCGGGATCAATCATATTATTGAAATAGGCCAGGAACTCATATTTGGTATTAGGCTTCAGGTTAGTAATCCGCTGTCTCCAGAGAACTCCCGAAAATGTAGATTGAGTACCTCTAGGCTGATAGATGTTTTGGTTTGGATTGGAGTAAAAGAAATTCTTAGAAGGAGGGATGCCGCGAGAAGGATCACCAGCAAATGATGGCGCATGCAGGAGAAGCCCTGCGTCTTCCCGTCGGTCAACTAGGTTGCCGTTTGTCAGATAATACCAGGTCTCTCCATTGACGTCGTTCGTATGAATAGATAAGCCACCTGTCCAAATAGGTGAAGTGCCATATTTACCTCCGTCATCAGGATAGGTATTAGTGCCGCGATTAGGTAGATCGCTTTCAAAGCCAGCCGCAGGATCTATGTAGGGTCCAGGGCCAGCCAGCTTACTAAAGTCACCGTTTGCGATAAAGTTTTGGCCAACCTTACAAGGTCCCGGTGGCGGTGGAGGCGTGACCGGAATTTCATGACATTTATCCCAACTAGCTGATGCGACAGAAACCACCATATCCTTACATATATCATTTGCCTCCAGCGCATATTCTGGATATGACAGCGCCGCCATGCCATAGCTTACTCGGGCCTTAACCCGTCTAAACACATCGTTGGTGCGTCCGGTTACATCAATCTCCGGCTGAACCCCGCGAAATGCTACTTCACCTCCTCCAGTATTCCAGCCAGCAACATTCATTGTTGTTTCATTACCGTAGAGCATTGTTACTTTCATGTAGTACTGAGCCGTCGCCCCTAAACCTTCGATGGTCTGATCACAGATATAGCCTCCACCCATCGATATCTTACAGGCTGCATAGGCAATCGGCGCAGAGGGCGTCGGACGCAGCTGCCCTGTCCCGCCACGCTGATCAATACTTGATATGTTAACTGAGCTTGACGCCGCATTCGATGGCGCAACGAATACGGTACGGCTTGCGGCTTCGATAGCATCGAGATTGAGTGGCACGGTATACGGTATGAGCTGCACTCGAAGCATCGGAGGTTTCTTGGTCATTGGTGACGCCGTCCACTGCGCAAAGGGCGGCAACTGGGTCGTTGGACCAGAAACCGCATATGCATCCGTATCAGCACGCCAAGATAACGTCAATTTACTAAGCTCGCCAGCAGTTCCCGTAGTTAGGGGGATAATCGTACTCCTATTTCCCACTAATCGCTTCGTTATCCGCGGTGTATCGTTATTGATTGTCAGACAGGTATAAAATTGTTGAAACTGATTTGCGGGAGAACCAACCACAAATTGATTTCCTGTCATTGTAATACGCAGCGCACTCCGGAGCTCTGTCATGTTGATTGCACCGACATCGGTCGCAAGCGCTAGGCAGTTATCTTTGCTGTTCATGATCTGCTGACAAGCCGGCGAGCCTTTACCGCCAGCCGGAGCGTCAGTACTGCAATACAACAAAATTCGTTTGCCATCTTCTATGCCGCTTTGAGCTGCAGCAAGAGCACTGGCAGAAAGGTCACTATCGACTGTCTGTGTTTGATTGTAGCTCATAATCCGCAAAAAACCAGTCACAATAATCGACATGAATATCATAAAGAATAGTAAAGTCAAAATCGACACCATGCCTGACTGGTTATTATTGTGCACCGACTTCATTAATTTGTTCTCCTTGCATAAATACTGGTCGTAAATTCACCGAAGGCGCAGAATTGACCGAAAATAGCACTACATTGGTAGCTGTTAGCTCCTCCGCTCGTTGTTACCATCGGTACGTTCGCACCAGAAGTTGAGACAACGAGTCGAATATCATAAATCGGATGAGTAGGGTTCGGTTGTGTCACGCTGAGCTCCTGAAGCATAATCAGCGGCGACACGACGGGCTCAGCCGAAGTTGGTATTCGTTTCGTTACGTCATCACAATAGGACGTTCCTTGCGCAACCACAAACGCAACCGGCGGATTACCTTTTACGGGATCGTCATACAAGTTTGGAGTACTAGATCCTGTACTGGGATTCCATATATAACTCTTTTCACCGACACAAAGTCGATTCGCATTCGTTTGACGTACCACCCCGCCATAACGAATATCTCTCGAAACGTCTTCCATAAGCTGACGGCCTGATTGGTTGATATTACGGATCGAAACACCTTTACTATAAAGCGCGGTAACGTGCATGACACCAAAGACGACAAAAAGTAACAAAAAAGCGATTCCCGTCATAGCCAATAAAAGCTCGATGAGCGTAAATCCCGTTTGGCTAGCTTTAGTTGGCTGGTTCATACAACCTCACGATTGTTGATAGATATTGCTTTGTGGTGCCAACGACCGACCAACAAGAAAGAATATAAAAGTCATGATATCGCTGTTTGAGAGCGCCCGTTGCATATCCTTCAGGATCAACCTTCTGTATCCATAGGCCATCGCCTTCACGTGGTGATCCACTTGGCATTGTGGGAACTCCCGCTACTGCCTCAAACGATGACGTCGTTCGCCGGACAAAAAATGAAGAACCCGGTGCCGTATCGACACACGCGTTTGGTTGTGGTGGTGTGGTGGCCGCAATCGTATCACGTATCCGTAGCCATTGCCCCGCTGGAGAAGCTGTATCGATTGCGACACTTGCCATGCGAGCAGAATTATACTGATCCCGCAAATACGTCAGATACTCGGCCTGACGGTTCATAATCATCCGCACCTGCGTTCGCTCCATAGCACCAAGTGCCCCTGCTGAGCCACGTTGCATGATACCGAAAAGCCCGACTGTTACCAAGGCAAAAATAGCAATTGAAATAATTACTTCAACCAACGTATCTCCTCTGTCATGCGTTAATTGCATACACCCCCCGCTCCCGTGGTTGGTTGAAAATTCGCATCGATACCAGCCGTACCACGTCCATTGCCTATTTCAAGCCCAGCAACGGGTGCGTTAAACGCCCAGTCCGCTTGATTATGAATACAGATAACGGCATTTGTTTGCGAAGTCAGAGGGGCATTTGCTGCTTGAACCGCCTTCTTAAGTCCAGCGTCTATCGCCACAAGATCATTGGATGAGGCGTAGAAATAATAGGGTACGATCTGCGAAGAATTAGGACTGCGCATAAAGGCCACCGCATTGATCGAGGCGCGGGCAGGCGAAGATCCTGATTTGCTTGGCTCGGGACTGAGTGGAGCTGTCGAGCGACTAGCACTTTGTACGGAAGCACCCCACTGCAGCTCAAATGGCTGCTCAGATATCGCAACTACCTCCGGATTGGTTAGACTTATTTGGGTATAGACATCACCTGTATCCGGAACATTTCCCACTGGCGTGCGGATATAGCGTACCGTGCCCTGAAATGGACCACCGGTCGTAAAGCTAATTACTTTTCCAATTAATAAACAGGAATCGGCACCAGCTTGGGATGATGCAAGACAGCCCTGACCAGGTTGGCGTGGGTTTACACCACTCAAAACATCTTCGTATTGTTTTTGTACAAATGCTTGGAACGTATTTACGGTGTCAGCAAACCGATTCTGCCGTGCCATAACGCCTGTTCCAAACAAAATCATCGTCAGGAGCATCGCGGTAATACCAAGAAATAGCATGACCTCAATAATAGTAAACCCATCACCCTTATGCATCTTACCTTGATTATAGCATAAGCCGTTTTAGAATTTATAGCCCTAAAAGTGTCTTTATATACCAATCAATCATTGGTTTACTATACAAAAACGCCAAAATACAGGCTACTATCAGAAACGGCCCAAATGGCACTTTTGATTTTGGTGTTAGTTTTTTACTAAGCATCCCTGGTAGTACTACTATAAGCCCGATAAAGTTAGCCAAGAACAATGCAAGCAACGACTGCTGCCAGCCAAGAGTAAGCCCGATAAATAGTCCGAGCTTAATATCGCCAAACCCTACCCAAGTTCCCTTTGAGAGCACGTATAGGCCGTAATATAGACCGGAAATAATTGTTATTCCTCCTACTATTTGTAGAAGTGCTTTATCGATCGTAAGATTTTCGACACCAATCCAGCGTGTACCGGCTATAAATATCCCAAGAACAACCAACGGCCATACCAGTTTATCCGGTAATATATACCAGCGAGCATCATACACCGCAAGCGCAGTCAGTAGCACCAGGCTTATCAGCCACAGTCCAAATAACACCATCGAGACACCAGTCCACAGATACGGCCATGTGATATATGAAATAATAAATAATCCAGCAACAAGCACCTCGATAAAAGGGCTATCCTCAATAGCCTTATGACAATAGCGACACTTGCCTCGAAGCAACATCCAGCTAACGATCGGTAGCAGGTCATACCAGGCCAAAACATGATGACAGTGAGTGCACTCTGAACGCTCCCGCACAAAATCACGCTTATGCTTGATGCGCCAGACAAGCGCATTGACAAAACTACCAAAACACAAACCGAGTATACCAATGGCAATAATATTCATTATCTTTATGCTAACAGATTACACACAAAAAAACATCCCCAGCGTGAGGATGTTTTTTTGTAATTATATAGACTACTGATTGTCTTGGCACGTAATGCCGGCAACTTCAAGCTTCATCGCAACAACGTAGTTACGACTGCCAACAGCTGAAACTACACTCTCTCCATTGCACTTAACTCCTGTGGCGTATGTCCACATTCCTGGTTGCGTGAGACCAGCTAAATTATTACCCGCAGTCCCTGGGTCGACCCACGTATATGGTTGTCCTGAGGTTGGATCGCTCCATCCACCACTGTCTTTCAGGTACTTGTCAAGAAAAGAATTGACGCTTGTCGTATCTTGAGCTGGAACGCTACCCTTATTATTTGCCTGATACTGATTAACCTGAGCGCGGAAACGACTGACATCATTGCGTCGTTGCGTATCGCGCTGGCCTTTCTGTAGCGCTGGCAAGGCGATAAAGACCATCAGGAAAATCAGTCCGGCGATTGCCAAGACAAGGACCACCTCGATAATCGTGAAGCCTTTTTGTTGTTGTTTCATATCCACCCCTTCGGTTGTTATTGATTAACTAATATCATACGTTGATTATACCCAGAATGCACCAAAAAACACAAGCGTTTAGCGAATTGCGCCGCTACTGACCAAGCCATAGATCGGCCAGAGAACTGCTCCTATGATAAGTCCCGCCATAATCGCCAGCATGACCATCAAAATCGGCTCAATAAGCGTCGAGATAGCACGAATTGTCTGATCAAGCTCGTTCTCATAAAACGTCGCTGCCTTTCCGAGCATGGCATCGATACCGCCAGCTTGCTCGCCGATATTAATCATCTGCGGTACCAATGGCATGATGTAGTCCTCGCTCTTGAGGGCTGTCGAGAGGGCCTTACCACCCTTGACTTTATCTGCCGAACGCTTAATCGCATCTGCTATGAGCGTATTGTTAACGGCTCGTTGGGTAATCGCTAGAGTTTCAAGCATTGGCACCCCAGAGTTCATCAGCGTCTCGGCCGTACGCGCAAATCGCGCCATATAAAGTTTGCGAAATAGTACCCCGAACAATGGGACATTGAGCTTAAATCCGTCAAACGCGCGCCGTCCTGAATCCGTACGAATCCAGCTACGCAGCATATAGATAGCAAAACCGGCAATAATAAGAATCAACCACCAGAATCGCTGTACAACATCAGACAGCGCAACCATTACCTGCGTGAGAAGCGGCAACTCTTGATGTAGATCTTTATAAAGGCGCCCCACCTGAGGTACGACCGTCATCAGCATAAAGATAATTACTGCGACCATTACGAACGTAACGATCAAAGGATATATCATTGCTCCCCGAATCTTGCTCATAATCTCAGCGTCTTTTTCTTGCTGGTTCGCAATTCGTTCTAGTGCCTTATCAAGAGTACCAGAAGCTTCCCCTGCGGCAACAAGCGCTACAAACACGTCATTAAAAACGCTTGGATGTTTTGCAAATGCCACAGATAATGCCGTGCCACCTTCAACACTAATGATAATGTCTTGAGTGATCGCCTGAAGCCTTTTATTAGCCGTTTGCGCCTGGACAGTATGGAGGCTTTGAGCTAGCGGCAAGCCAGCGTTGATGAGGGTTGCCAGCTGTCTCGTAAAGACAACCTTATCCTTTGTCGAGATCCGGTTCATTAATTTTGATACAATGCTGGATCTCTCGACTGTTTTTTCAATCTTAAGCGGTACCATACCCTGGTCCATCAGTAATTTGGCGGCTGCTTTTTCAGACTCCGCCTTGACTGTCGAGCGTATCTGCTTGTTGCTCGCGGTATCACGAGCCGTGTAGGCATATTCTAACATCAGCCTCTGATCATCCTTTCAAATTCACTTAGATCAACTGCATAATTCCGAGCTTGATCGATCGTAATCGTTCCACTCTGAACCAAACTAACAAGCGTCTTGTCCATAGACTGCATCCCCTGGTCAGCTCCGGTCTGAATAACCGCATCCAGTTGATGAGATTTACCCTCACGAATGATATTACGGACGGCTGGAGTTGCTATCAATATCTCCGCAGCCACGACCCGTCCACCACCAATAGACGGAACCAGTCGTTGTGAACAAATTGCCATCAAGATATTAGCAAGCTGTGCTCGAATCTGCGGCTGCTGATGGGGCGGAAAAACATCCACCATACGATCAATTGATTGAGCGGCCGAGTTCGTATGAAGTGTCGCAAAAACCAAATGCCCGGTCTCAGCAATCGTAATCGCGGCGGATATCGTCTCAAGATCACGCATCTCACCAATCAGCACCACATCAGGGTCTTGACGAAGGCTCGAGCGAAGCGCTGCCGAGAACGAATAAGTATCGTAGTGAACTTCGCGTTGCACAACAACCGATTTTTTCGATTTATGTGTAAACTCAATCGGATCCTCGATAGTGATAATATGATGAGATTTTTCACTGTTAATTTTATCTACCAGAGCCGCAAGTGTCGTAGATTTGCCGGAGCCTGTCGGACCAGTGACCAACACTAACCCTCGTGGATAAGCAGCAAAATTATTCACAATCATCGGCATACCAAGCTCAGTGATGGTCTTAATCTCATTTGGAATCAACCGCAAAGCAGCAGCGAGGTTACCTCTTTCGTGGAACGCATTTACCCGGAATCGCCCCAGATCACCAAACGCAAAGCTAAAATCAAATTCTTTGTCTTTTAGAAGGATCTGCTGCTGATCTTCATCAAGAATCGCAAATACCAGCTTTTCGACATCTTCAGCATTGAGCGCATTAAACCCTGCAATCGGCACGAGCGTCCCATCAATACGAAGCATTGGAGGTAATCCAATTTGGATATGCAAATCAGAGGCCCGTTTGCGTATAACGTCCTCGAGTAGTAGTTCGATCCTAAGTTCTGGCTGTTGCTGCATATCTTCCCTCCCTTTTATGCCATATTCGCCGCAACGCGATTCACTTCCTCTAATGTTGTTAACCCTTCGAGTGCTTTGAGATATCCATCTTGCCGCATCGTTACCATACCTTCGTAAACCGCTTGGCGCTGGATTTCGGCGCTGGTTGCGTGGCGGACAATGAGAGTTTGGATTTGTTCTGACACATCCATGACTTCATACAATCCCATTCGCCCCTTATATCCCCCGGGTGTCTTGGGGTTATCAATCCCCTTGACTAAAGTATACGAGGTTTGGCCGCTAAGCGGAAGCGTTTTATGACCCAAATCAGCAGAAATTGCGGGAATGGACGCTTGGTCTTTCGGTAGCAGCATCCCAATCGTCTCCTGAATACTCTTTGTCTCCAGCTCGTTTGAGGTATAGGTCTGCTTCTTATCAGCAAGACGCCGCACGAGGCGTTGTCCGATTACCGTGTTGACAGTACTAGCAATTAAAAATGGTTCAATCCCCATATCCAATAATCGTGGCAAAACACCTGCTGCCGAGTTAGTATGAAGCGTACTAAAGACAAGGTGGCCCGTGAGTGCTGCCTGAACTGCCAGGTTTGCTGTCTCCGCATCACGAATCTCCCCTACCATTACCACATTTGGATCTTGACGCAAAATAGAGCGCAACCCACTCGCAAACGTTAGTCCAACATCAGTATTTACCTGAATCTGATTCACACCGGAAATTTTGTATTCAACCGGATCTTCAAGAGTAACAATATTGATAGAATCATCAAATATCTCCTGGATTAGGGCGTACATACTCGTCGACTTACCGGAACCAGTCGGACCTGAAGTAAGAATCATACCGTTGGGTTTCCGAATACCTTTTCTAATCATCCTCAGTGCTCGACCCGCATATCCCATCTCTTCTAGTTTGAATGAACTACCGGACTTGTCCAAAAGACGGATTACTACCTGCTCACCCCACACAACAGGGCTAATCGCAATACGCAAGTCAACATCTTTATCGGCAGCATGTACGGCAAACTGTCCATCCTGCGGGATGCGATGTTCATCAATTTTGAGATTACTTAAGATCTTTATACGAGAGATCAGGGCTGGCTCAATACTCTTTGGCAATTTCATCACTTCACGAAGTACTCCATCAATCCGACAACGGATCTTGAGCGCATCCTCGAGCGGCTCAATATGAATGTCTGAGGCACGTGACCGTACCGCATATTCAAGGATAGTGCTTAGCGCTCGAGAGATCGGGGAATCTTGAACGATGGTTTTAATATCTTGCCCATCACCAAGAGTAGCTTTCTCGGCCGCCTCCTCGCGCTTTGCCGATTTCACCGCATCACTCACTCCTCCCGCCAGATCCGTATGGTACTGGCTGAGAATATTGCGAATCCCTGACTCTGAGGCCATGTAAACTTTGAGCGGCCGTTTGATTTTGTTTGACAAGAAATCAACTGCTTGAACATTATTTGCATCAAGCATTGCTACCGCTAAGCGTTTTTGCATCTCTCCCAGCGGTACCGCCATATAACGCTCCGCAATATCAAACGGTAGTAGATCAAGAACCTTTACGTCAATCTGCGCTTCCGACAAGTTTACATACGGAACACTCGATATTGAAGCAATGTGTTTTGTCAGAACTTCGTCATTAATAATATCATCCGCCAACAACAACTCTATGAGAGCCTTACCCTCAGTTAATGCCCTCTGGTGATATCCTTCAAGTTTCTCTGTCGTTATGACACCTTCAGCAACAAGCTCATCCTCAAGCTTCTTCTGCAACTCTTCTGTCAGAACGGACATAAATAAACGCCCTACTGCCCGTTAAACGGCTGGTTGTTTGCTTGATCGCCAATCTTTACTTTGATCGTTGGGTTGAGAGCTTCTTTGTTAAATACCGCGGGATTCGGCTGCGTCACCACTGTCGAAATAGGTGCGGCCACTTTAACATTTACTGGTTTCTGGCTGCCATTTGATTGGACAATGGAATTGATCAGAAAATAGCTAGAGAGTGCTGATATACCGACAATAACGATGAGTAGTGCAATTTCGTTACGTTTCATGGCTTGACCGCCTCCTCCGTTAGAGCTGTTGTTTTTGGTGATGCGTAATACGTTACTGCCTCAATATCTGCCATGAGCTTAGTACCGTTGCCGCTAAGTACGATTTTCTGAATACTTATTGGACGGATTGATCGATGCATATCTTCAAAACACTTTTTTAACTGATCATAGGAGCCACTGACACGGACGACAAAAGGCACTTCAGTAGCCGTAGATGATGCCGTATTCTTTACAGACGTAGCCATACCGCCGCCGTTGGTAAATGTGTTCGTTGACAATGACTCAATCGTAACCCCTGACTTAGCCAAAACAGCTTGTTGAAGCGAGGTGGCAAGTGCAACACGATCGTCAACCGTCGGCATTGCGTCAATAATAGGCTGAAGTGCGATATCCGTTGGCTCAACTTTGAGCGCTGCCAGTTCGGGATTTGCCATGAGCTTGGATACTTCTTGCTTAAGCGGTACGTAGTTCTTTATATTACGATCAAGTGTTGCATTGGTATTCATCATTTTGCCAATAATGCGATTTTTGAACATAAACTCTTTAAACAAGAACTGTGAGAGAACTAACGATATTGTAACCAGTACCGCGGCAACCGTTACCCACAAGAATACGGATTTGTTGGCACTTTGTATCTGCTGACGTTTCTTAAGTCCAGTAATCCCTGGCTGTTTAGTTTCCATTATTGCCTCCCTGCGCATTATTAGCTGGCGGTGTCGCAAAAATTTCTTTCGGTGCATTCTTATCAGCATCAGACGTAACCATACGCGGAACAATTAGTTTTGTATAAGCGTTCTGCGAATCAAAAGCTTCGGGAGCATAGGTAACTTCAAAATTAAAGGCCGTTACGGCTTTACCATTTCCGGAGGAGAAATTTGCTTCACTGATCGTCACTGATGGGAAAAACGGAATCTCTTTATTATCCTGTCCGACAAAGTATGACAAACGAGCATTTTCAATGGCATTTTTAAAATTATTGACTGTCTCAAAATTGGGTGCCCCACCAACAAACTTCATAACATTGGTCTTTTTTTCAACGGTAAAATTATACAGTGATATGTTGTATGGTGGTGCTGGGTTTAGCTGTTGAAGATAATCAAACAGACGAGCATAGGTTGATCGGCTAGTGCTGATAGAATCAATAGCGGCTAGTTGATTTTGAATCGAAAGATATTTATCAATCTCAGGTTTCGCAGAAAGCTTTTTATGATTTTCCGTTATTTGATTACTCTGCTGGGCAATCACAAGACTCTGACCGATATAAACCGTCATCGCAAGCAACACTACAAGACCAACCGCAATAATAGAAACTAATATGGAGGTAGATACTACCATATTGCGCGTACGCTGTGCTTTAAGATACTCTTTCTTAATATCAGGTAGTAAATTGAGCGTTATCATGATTCTCTCCTTTGTGCAAGACCGACCGCAACCGCAAACTGCGATGAGATTGGCTGAAGCGTGGCTTGATCACCACTGGAGACCCGTACGCGCTGCCATGGGGTCGCAACCTGAACGGGAAGATTGATCTTCTTTGACAAGTAATCACCAATTCCTGGAATAGTCGCCGCATATCCTGATAGCAACGCCGTTGACAAGACAATTGTCGGATATTTTGTCTGGAAGAATTTAACTGATTTTGTCACCTCAGACGAAAACTGGTCAATGGTTGCATCAAGCGCCCGCGCTACCTGTCCCTCTAACTTTGAAGGATCAACACCAAATTTATTAATAAATTGCGCCGCTTGTTGCTCTTCGATATTGAGATTTTGAACCGCAGCTTTAGTGAGTGAATGGAATCCTGTTGGCACTGAACGAATCAACCGAGGCGTGTCGCCAATAGTCATTACAATGTCGCTGGCAAAATCATTTATATCAATAATAAGTGCCGCTCCTTGCACGCCAGATGGGAGCAAGGATCGGCAAATCGCAAGAGAATCAGGCTCAATCGCTACAACATTTAACCCAAGACCTTCTATCATATCAAGCCGCTGCTCTGAGAACGTATTTGACACGCTAGCGAGTAAGATTTCATTCTTTGTGGCATCTTTAGGTGATTTTCCAAGCACAGCCCAATCAATTTTTGCTTCGTCAAGACTCATTGGAATATATTGTTCCGCTTGATATTTAATAGTACTTGCCAGTTCAGCCGGAGGCATATCAGGCAGCTCTACAACTGTCGCAAACATACGATTAGATGGAATACCGATAACGACATCCTTGGTACTAACCCCGCTTTGTCCGATAGCGGTGGTGATAACCTCGGCAAGACGGCGTTGATCTTCCGCGGCATCACTAGTTGCTATTTTGATATCAACTGGTACCGCCGCGTATTTCACGAGGTTCCAGCTATCTCCACTGCCTGATAGTTGAACGACTCGGACAGCCGTTGTACCAATGTCAAGCGCGAAGAATTCGCCCACCGAACTAAATATCTTCATATTACGTTTATTATAGCATAAGCAAATTAAATAAAAGGGTTTTCTCTGCCAAAATCACTTCTAATACCGTGGCGGTAGTTCTTGTGTAAAATCAGTCGTTATACCTGTCGGGCTAGAGCTCTGCTCAAATGTACTCAAATAAACTTCTGGCCGGTGTACAAACATTTCAGCTGGCGCAGAACCAGATAGCCCACCGTGAGTCCGCGGCGTGACAAGCTTGGTAGTTATCACTGATCCGTTAACACGGAAAGGATTTTTACAGGTGCCACCCATTTTGATAGCTTCTTTATTGGTATTAGGGTTGTCCCCTGCCTCAATACAGCTATGAAAAATACCGCGAGCATAAAAGACCCCCGTAAGCGACGTTACGTTAGCAGTTACATTAATGCGTTCAGCGATAATTATCAACGACGGCACTTGCGCAAACGATAGCGCACCATTTGCATAGTCAATGTTACCCGTAAGAGTAACCGTCTGTCCTGGTGCATAGATGATGACATTTTTACCAAGCGCCAACGTCTCTCCGCCAAGGGTTAATGGCGCAGTAATCACATTTAGTCGATTTGCCGTATTTAAACTACCTCCGACCCACGTGGTCGTACCGATAGCATCTCGTAATGTTTTATACATATCTGCATAGTTATCAATACAATGTCGATCCACATAATATCCGCCTGTCCCCTTTGCGCCTGAAGGTAGCGATGAATTAGCAAACATCAAATGATTTTTGATCGGAGAAACAAGCGTACCGCTAGAATAAATATTCTCTATCCCACCGACCGACAACGTACCATACTCTCCAAAAGATCCGACTCCCTGTAGAGATGACCCCCTAAACTGGCCAAGATCAGTACAGGTTTCCTGCGACATTCCTCCACCCGCAAATACATCACCGCCAACCACTCCAAGATATGGAGACGCAGCAAGCATCGTACAACTTGGAATACTATCTCGTGAGTTTGGTTTAGGACTTTGATTTTTTGGATCAATCGACAAGACACGGCATATTTGAGTTCCTGGCGAGTAGCTGGCGAGCGAAAGTGTATGGTTTCCCACAGATGCTGTTGTGTTACTTGTGAACGTACGAGCTGGAAGTGTTGCAACATTATTACAGGTGATACCAGGTCCCATAGAGGTATACGTTGCACAACTCGCATTCTCATGTGCTGTTTTCATGCCAGCTGGCAATTCAACGCCTGGTGCTATAACAATTTGGCGCACCGTAAAGTCAGTCGACTGACTTGTGCTTGCAGTGGCGCTGGTCTTACTGACACTATACGCGTACGTTGCGTCACCGCCAATTGCTGTTACTCCAGAAGCTACCGTTACTGATGGTGTTAGTTCATATGCAGATGGCGGCGGACCCGTTACTGACACACACTTCTGTTCACTGGACTGGGTTCCTGTAGAGGGGGTAGCGGGATTATACGAAATATTTTGACAATACTGCGTGCCTATAGTCGCGTTGGCTGGAATTGTTGCCGTATCCGTAACCGTCACGGTCGCACCTGTGTTAATCGTAATTGTTCCGTTAGAGTTTTTACTAGTACCGATTGTGCCAGAAGTCTGCCACCAAATACCCGTTGCATTGTTAGGACCAACATTTTTAATCGTATGCGTAAACGTAACCGATGCCCCAGGCGTAGCCGTAGCTGAATTGACATTCGAGCTACCGTTTAATTGCCAGCTCGGTGGCGTATAAGGGATAATACTTACTCCATCGGTAAAGCTAGCCGGACTGGCCGTCTCGTAATTAAATGCTGCCACAATTTGACTGTTGTAATAGATAACTACGGTCCGCAAATACGGATCAGGGAACCACTCAAAGTAACCGTCACCATCTCTACCGTTATTAAGTCCTCCCGCACTATGACTATTATTATAAGATACGTTGTTATTGATAGAGACTCCTGGTTGGCGTAACCGCTGTTCGACGTCATTTACAACGCTATCGGGTATATTACTACCACCCATTGCTTGTGCACTATCACCCCCTATATTGGCCAGATTATAGTACATAAAAGCTGATGTTCCCCAGGTACGATTATCTTTAGATGCTCGATATGATCGCAGAGTCGATAGAAACTGATCGATCGTCGATACGCCCTCTAACGCTGGAACCCATGCACCATTGACAAGTTTACGAGGCAATGTATAGCCCCTATCGCCGTTTTGATCAGCATATCGCATAGGGGGATTTGTATTGTTATAGGGTATACACTGATTTCCATAGAAGGTATACGAAGTAGTATGATACGTATCCCACGGCTGACAGAAGTTACGATTCTCACGAAAATAAGCCGACGCTGTTGCACTACCAAATAATGTCACCCCTGAAATAACAGCAAGAAAAATAGCTATAATCTTTACGCGATGACTCATAAACTCGCCTCCAAAGACTTAATGCGGCTATCAAGATACGTTGTGTCTACCGGTCTGGTAATATCTTTTTTAGCGAGTGCAACATATTTTTTGTAATACTCAATAGCCTTTGACGTATTACCTTTTTGCTCATAGATAGAGGCAATAAGACTTGTCGCGCTTGTCGTACTCATAAGCTTTTCAGCCTCAAGTGCCGTTGTTAAGGCTTTATCGGCATCACCGCTATTCATGTAGGCTACCGCTTTGCCAACCAACAGTTCAACTCGACTCGTTTTATCAGTTTCATCTTTGAGCGCTGCATCATACGAAGACAAAATCATTTGCTTGTCGGCACCTGGAGCGGCTATTACAGCCGAGTCAGTATTTAATTTTTTTATCTTCGCCGCTTTGATTTTTGCCGTTTCCTGTTGTTTGTCTATAACGTGCCGGTAATTCCACCAACTTATTCCGCCAACAATAAGTAGGCCGATAAGGATAAGTAGGCCGATCATATATCTTCGACGAATAACAAACCATTTTTTCTTCGGCTCCGTAACGGAAATAATCTTAGGCACATCCACCTCCCATACTTACACTCAGTATACTGCTTATGTAAGCAAATCGCCAAGAAAAACATTACTCTTATAGCACATCTCGCAGAACATCGCCATCCATACCTCTGTTATGATATGCTAGATGCATGAGTCTTTCTATAGGAATCGTTGGCCTACCCAATGTGGGTAAGTCTACCCTCTTTAATGCACTGACGGATAGTACGGCGCTAGCGGCAAATTATCCGTTTGCGACGATTGAGCCGAATACCGGCATTGTGCCAGTGCCAGACGACCGTTTAAACGTACTGCAAAAAATGTATTCAGCGCAAAAGGTTATTCCAGCGACAATCACCTTTGTCGATATTGCAGGTCTTGTAGCCGGGGCGAGCCAAGGCGAAGGTCTCGGCAATCAGTTTCTAGCCAACATCCGCGAATGTAGCGCCATAGTCCACGTCGTCCGTGCCTTTGAAAACAGTGACATTCTTCGCCATAATGATACCGTTATCAACCCCAAGGCTGATATCGATATCATCAACACTGAGCTAATTCTTGCCGATGTCCAGACCATCGACCGCCACCTTCCCAAGCTCGAAAAAGAAGCCAAGGCCAAACCGTCACTCCGCGATGAAGTGACGACGCTCAACACTGTACGCGCGATACTCGATACAGGCAGTGTTCCGACAATAGAGACGTGCGGCATAACCGATGAGTCATGGCGGAAGTTGCAAAAATCACTACCTCTGCTGACTATGAAGCCCGTTATATACGCATTTAACATCGATGAGAATGAGCTAACAGATGAGAAATTCCAATCCCAGTTGAAATCACTTGTCTCTCCCGCGGATAGCGTCTTTATCTGCGCGAAGCTAGAGGAGGAGCTACGAGGACTCGATACGAATGATCGCCAAGAAATGCTGGAAAGCTACGGAGTCAACCAGTCAGGACTTCATCAGCTCGTTCAGGCCGCCTATCATACGCTGGGACTGCAAAGCTATTTAACAGCTGGGGAGAAAGAGATTCGGGCCTGGACTATTCCCCAAGGCGCAACGGCACCGGAGGCGGCTGGTGTCATCCATACTGATTTTGAAAAAGGCTTTATCGCCGCCTCGATCGTCAGCTATCCAGATCTAGTATCTGCTGGCTCAGAGCTGGCCGCTAAACAAGCAGGCAAAATCCATACCGTTGGTCGTGACTACATTATGCAGCCAAATGACATCGTTGAATTTCGGTTTAACGTCAGTACATAAACGAGAGAACCCCTGGAGCATCGTTGCTCCAGGGGCAAGAAACGACCGAGCCTAGGAGGCTCAAGGTCGAAGTTCGATCGTTTCTTCACCGCGCTTGTGGCGCAATGCCTCAGGGAGTTGACTCAGTACCGGGAGTTGATCCCCCATTCCTTGTACGGCAGCGGACGTCGCGGCAGAGTACGCGGTGAGGGACGGAAGTCGACCAGTGGCCCGCAGACTTCAGAGCTGAACTGCCGTTGCCACACTGCGTCTTCGCGCACGACGAACGTGACCTGGTACGCGCTGTACAGTCGCGCACCGAGTACGAGATGCCCCTTGGGGGGGAACGTACGGTAGGAGCCGTCAACGTCACCCCCAAGAACTCGCCACGGATTGGATAGCATCACGCCATCCTTGACCACGACAGCCTCGACGGTCATCTGGTCAGAGAACTCGTTCAAAACGAGCCCACCAACCCTCATCGAGGCACCGTAGCACCAGTTGGAAACATCGACGATGACCCGCGGCGCCGGCGTGGCGTCGGGGGCGACGAAAGCGGCTGCGGGAGTGACGGAAGCGGCTGCGGCCAGGACGAACGCGACACCAGAGATGACACTCACTAACTCTTCTCCTTGCTCGTGTGCGAAAGTACATGGAGTCAGCAAGAAACAATCGAACTGTTAAGCCAGCCGACTATGTCTTGCTGGCGTCATGCCGCCTCTACCATAAGAGACGTATGCACCAAAATAGGATATCATAAAATTACTATTATGCAAATGCGAAGCCGCCCCCGAAGAGGCGGCAGCTCAATCGCAAAAACATTATCTGGATACTACACTCACCTCTCTTCCGGTAGGTGCGGACGTCAGGGGCATAATAGGCATAGGAATGTTTCCATAATTGCCTGGTTGGCCCGATGGAGCGGAAACTGGAATACTTCCAGCTGGTTGATGCAGCGCAGTCTTTCCCGTTGAGGTAACTATCGCTACAAATGCGAGTATTCCCGCCAAAACACATCGTCGTGCTATAGATCTCACGACATGATTTCCTTTCTACGAGAGCTTATTTGCATTATAACGCATTTGATGGAATATGTAGATGATAAAACCGTTCCTTGTTACCTTTCATTCCTGTGACTTCACTGTCTGCCTTGTCTTTTACCACAAAATATTGCCGTACCCACAGCTCGAAATCCTTGAGAATTGTCCGTCGTACCGCATCATTCTTAATAACACCTTTTGTTACCTGCCCCTTGCCCGCCTCAAACTGCGGTTTTAGCATCGCCAACACCGCAGTTTGCGTGTGGCACAATGCGGCGATGTGTGGCAAGATTTCCCGCAAACTAATAAAACTAACGTCTATTACCACGATATCCGACCTGGCAATGCGGACCGTACCGTCGATCACACCGACATCGCGAATATCCGTTTTTTCATATAGTTCAATTCGTGCGTCATTCCGTAGAGACTCATGTAACTGATCAGTACCGACATCGACAGCGACCACCCGTCTCGCACCATGCTGAAGAGCATAATCCGTAAAACCGCCTGTACTACTGCCGACATCAAGTACAAGCTTATCTGTAAATTCAACGGCAAATTTCCCAGCTATGCTTGCAAGCTTCAGACCAGCCCGTGAAACATACCGTTCATTCGCAGTGAGTGTGATAATAGCTGATTCATCAACAAAATAGCCTGGCTTTATCACTACTGCGCCATTAACGGTAATCTTACCGAGTTTTATCCAACTCTCAGCCTCAGAGCGTGACCGGGTAAGCTGGCGTACAAAGACCTCATGATCAAGCCGTCGCTTCATAGCCTACTTCATTCGTTCAATATAGCTGCCGTCGCGAGTATCAACCTTGATCATATCATCTGTTTTGATAAAGGCCGGGACTTTTACGACTAGTCCTGTTTCAGTCGTCGCGTCTTTAAGAACACTACTTGTCGTATCACCTTTGACAACGTTTTCGGCATAGGTTACCTTGAGCGCAACGGTAGTCGGTAGTTCAACATTAATGACCCGATCACCAAAGAACTGTAGGGTAACTGTATCGCCTTCATGTAGATACTTGTCAGCTTCATTCATCGTCTCACGATCTATCTGAAACTGCTCAAATGTCTCTGGATCCATCAGATGATAATCCGTCCCATCTGCGTACAAATATTGCACAGAGCGACCACGAACCTCAGCAGGTTCGATCTTATCAGCACCTTTATAGGTCTTTGGCAAAACCGCTCCGGTGACAAGATTTTTTATCTTGACATTAACAATACTACCGCCGCGTCCCATGACTTTTTGAGCATATTCAATGACTCGGTAGGGCTGTCCGTCAATCTGAATAACCGTGCCCTTTTTGAGATCAGTTGGCTGATACATACTCTATCCCTGTGCGACAAATGGCATAAGTGCGAGATGGCGAGCTCGCTTGATAGCGGTTGCCAACTGTCGCTGCTGCCTAGGGTTAAGACCGGTTTTTGCATTTGGTTCAATCTGTCCGTATGCATTTACAAACCGACTGAGCGTTTTGACATCTTTGTAGTCAAAATACGCGGGTATATCTTTTTTAAATCTTCGTGCCATATCGTTCTATCCTATTCATTAAAATGGTATGTCGCTGAGGTCGATTGGTTGATCATCGATATTCTCTGCGGGGGCTGGTTTCTTTGAAGAGCTTTCATTGCTACGGTTAGCGCTATCTACTCCGGCACCTTGCCCTTGCCCATCGCCGACAAAATTGAAGTCCTCAACGATAACTTCAACCTTGCTACGTTTCTGACCAGTTTCTTTATCATCCCAACTGCGCTGATCAAGACGTCCACTGACGAGAATCGCGCGACCTTTGCTGAGGTATTGAGCAATAATTTCACCTGGCTTACCCCATGCGACACAGTCAATAAAGCTGACCGACTCCTGCTGCTGGCCGTCGGCACCTTTCCAGGTCCTATTTACCGCTAGACTAAAACTTGTTACGCTCTGGCCGCTTGGTGTCGTCCGAGTTTCGGGATCGCGCGTTAGGTTACCCATCAGGATGACTTTGTTAAATCCTTTTGCCATGACTACCCTCCGTTTTCGTTATACTACTCTTCTTCTTTGTCATCAGATTTTTCAGCAGCGGCAGCTTCTTCGGCAGCTTTGCGCGCTTTTTCATCAACACTTACGAGCAGAAATCGCATGACTTCGTCCGTAATAGTAAGTGTGCTGTTTACTTTCGCAACTGCATCGGCTGGCATTTTCGTCTCCAAATGGACATAGATACCGAAATCTTCTTTGGCAATCTGATAGGCCAAACGTTTTTTGCCCCAGCTGTCTTCTTTGGTAATCTTACCGCCATTATCCGTCACTACCGCGCGGACTTTTTTGAGAGTTTGGTCGAGGTTTGCCTCCAAATCAGGATGCAGTACGACGGTCAGCTCATATTCTCGCATGAGTACCTCCTATGGGCCCGAAATTCGGGGTAACAAGCTCCCTTGTTACAGTTAGGTTTATTTGTCAATTTATTATAACAGAGGTATAGAGTAATGACAACTCACTAGCATACAAAATGGACTTTGTGTCGAATACATTGACTTAGTATATTTATTGTGCTATTGTTTTTATAGTAATCAAACAAAAACACACCATGAAAACGATCGAAGTATTTTATCTTATTGCAACACTCATAAGCCTTGGAGCATGCATCCCGCAGATCAAGCAGCTTATTCAAACACGCCGCGCCGATGAGTTTAATATGACTAGTTGGACTACCTGGTTTTTTACGCAAATTATCTCCCTGACCTACGCTATATCAGTCGGAGAAACAATGTTAATTCTGGCTAACATTGCGTGGGTGAGTTTTTATCTGACAATGGTTTGTTTGATTTTTTATTATCGTCGGCAAGCTGTCCCAGAATCTATCACGGTTCATTCGACAGAGGAGTAACCCGCAGCAACTATATAAACCTATCGTTGCTTAGCGCGGAATACCGTACTCATCTGTCGAGCTATTGGCCGATGAGTCAGAGCCAAGATCAGCCATGCTTGTCATCAGCACCTCGCGTGGTCGAGCTCCATCGGCTGGGCCAATAATTCCTTGTTCTTCCATTTCTTCCATGATACGCGCGGCACGCGAGTAACCAATTCGTAATTTACGCTGCAACAGAGACGTCGAGGCTTTGCGGCTTTCAACAACAACCCGGACAGCATCCTTAAACATATCATCATCACCGCCACCATCAAAGTCCATGACTACTCCACCTTTGCCGTTGAGTTGGACCGGTTGAGCGACGATTTCTTCATCATACTGAGGCGGCTGTTGCATACGGAGATGGTCAGTAATTTTATTGACTTCATCATCTGTTACCCACGCTCCCTGAATACGTTTCGGTTTGCTCATTTGTGGCGTTAGCAGGAGCATATCGCCTTGTCCCAATAATTTCTCAGCACCAATTTGGTCAAGGATCGTCCGTGAATCAATCTGACTGGCTACAGTAAAGGCAATCCGCGCCGGAATATTTGCCTTGATAAGCCCCGTAATGACATCGACACTTGGTCGCTGCGTAGCAAGTACTAGATGGATACCAACGGCACGCGCCTTTTGAGCAAGCCGGACAATAAGTGCCTCAACGTCCCGTGCTGCCACCATCATGAGATCCGCCAATTCATCAATCACGACCACAATGTACGGCATCGGCTCTTCGCTCTTTTTTACATTATAACTTTTGATGTCACGGAGTTTTTCTTCGGCAAGTAAGCTATAGCGGCGCTCCATCTCATTCACTGCCCATTTAAGCGCACTGATGGTTTTCTCTGGTTCAGTAATAATCGGTGTCAGTAAGTGCGGAATATCCTGATATGGGGTCATTTCAACCTGCTTTGGATCAACCAAAATAAGCCGCATGTCAGCCGGACTGTTGCGATACAACAGACTACTAAGCAGTGTGTTAATCATGACTGACTTACCAGAGCCAGTCTGACCAGCGATCAGCATATGAGGCATTTTGTTGAGCTCACCTACAACTGCGTCTCCCGCAATATCTTTACCAATCGCAAAGCCTAATGGCTCATGACAGGTTTTCCACTGCTTAGCCGTCAGAATACCATACAGCCGAACATCAGCTGCTTTGCGATTTGGCACCTCGATGCCAACTGCCCGTTGGCCAGGGATAGGTGCTTCGATGCGTAATGCTTGGGCGGCCAGATTAAGAGCGATGTTTGTTTCAAGCGCCGAGATTCGGTTCAGTTTAACACCACTCGGTGGTTTGAGTGTGTACTGTGTCACTTTAGGTCCGATATTTGCACCTTCCATCTCAACATCAATACTAAATTCACTGAGAGTATCCTTAATAATCTGAGCGTTATGCTTGACATCACCTGCATCGGCCGGTGATTGTTTCTTCTCGAGTAGCTCAAGACTCGGAATTTCCCAGTTAGGATCGGCTGGGCTGGTTAAAGCTGACTGTTCTTCGGCTAACTTATCTGGCTGGACACTGTTACGCAAGCTACTCAGTCCTCTTGATTTTTTATCGTGAGCATTAATCGTGGGTACACCTTCGTTCAACTTAAAATCACCCACCGGACTGGACTTGATCGGTCCTGTATTTTGAGCTTTTTCGGCCACGGCTGCATTGCGTTCAAACACTTCATCGCGATCCCGACTAAATAGACTACGGAAAAAGTCGACAATCGACTGCGGTGGCACACTCAGGATAAACAGTACGGTAATAACCAGCAGGACTATATAAATAAAGCTCGCAACTGATACATTAACGAGCGACAGCATGCCTTGGTTAGCAAGCCAACCGATCAAGCCGCCACCCTGCCCCGTCTGGGCCAGTTCAGAGCTCTCTGGATCATTCATGAAGAGTCCGAACAATCCAGAAAGCCAAACGATCATCAGCACAGCAGCAAACTTCATAATACTAGCGAGGCGATTTTTCTCAGCCTTAAAAATCGCTATTGCAAGATAGACAAAAAGCAACGGTAAAGCAAAGATGGCTGCACCAAATAGCGACTTACATACCCCGTAAAACCAATCGAGCAGCGGGCCGCCAGAACCAAACATGGCGACGACCAGCAAGAGCGCAAGCACCACGAGGATCAGTGCGCCAACTTGACGCCAAAACCCATCTGGTACGGTGTGCTGTGGTTGAGCTGTTTTTTTGGATCGTTTTTTTCGTTTCGCCATATCTGTTTCCATTATATCTGTCGACGTCTACCCTGTCGACCATATAGGTTTATTGTAGCACAAAATACTACATATTGCAAGCTTGGTGTACTTTTATGACAGGAGATAGAGAGATGGTTTGACTCGTTTGTGATTCATTCGTAGGTCAGATATGCTCAGGGTTATATCAAAATAGGAATATTGTTACGAAAAGAGCTAAGGTTCAATCATATTAGATATCGCGAGGCTGTTTACCAATTAGTGGTTCATTCTCCACGTTCCGCGGAATAGGTTTACTCCAGTCAGTTTTGGGTGTAAATGGAGGTCGTGGCCCATGAGACTGAGGCCGGCCATTCGTCATTTCCTTGCCCCCATTGCCACCTATTTCATTGATAACTGGAATAACAATCGGTGTCCGGCGCGTTTGGTCATAAAGTAGATGCGTCAGCTCATCGCGCAGTTCACGCTTGGCGACATCAAGGTCATTTTTGCGACCGTTGAATAGTCGTATGACTTTTTGTTTCAAATACTGACGGATTAGGTTCATCAACTCTTCGCTATCACGTAGATAGATAAAGCCGCGAGAAATAATGTCTGGACTCGTCAGGAGACGTCCCGTTGACTTACTAACGGTGAGAACAACCACAAAGATACCTTCGTTGGCCATGTGGATACGGTCTTTGAGTACGACTTCGCTCACCTCGGCCCCACTGTCGTCATACATAACGCCTCCGACCGGCACACGACCGTTCTTTTTGGCACTGCCATCATGATAAAACTCGACGACATCTCCGGCATCACAAACAAAGATATTGTCACGAGGAATCCCGCACGCACGCTCAGCCAGCTCGGCATTGTGAACCAACATATGAAACTCGCCATGATTAGGCAGGTAATATTTTGGATGTACGGCCGTCACGACACGAACGTGGTCATCGTAATAGCCATGTCCCGTCAAATGAATCCGTCCAACACCTGGTAGGTTGTCGCGGCGGTCCTGTAGCACATCCGAACCCTCGCGCATCAAATTGTCGACGGTGCGAACAATATATTTCTCATTCCCAGGGATACGGCTGGAGCTAAAGACGATCACATCGGAGTTTTTGATCTTGATATGTTTGTGCGCGCCGCTTGCCATGCGATTTAGGACGGCATTGAACTCACCCTGACTTCCGGTGCAAACAATCAAGACTTTGCTATCCGGCAGCCTAATGATGTCTTCCATTTTAATAATGGTATCTTTCGGCACACGAATAACACCGGCGCGAAGAGCTACCTCAAGGTTTTGGATCATGCTATAGCCTGCAAACGCCACCTTGCGACCGTGGGCCTGCGCCTCCTCCATAATGAGTTGCATGCGATGCAAGTTCGATGAGAAACAGCTCGCAATCAAGCGGCCTTGTGGGTAAATATTCATGATTTCACCAATGCTGTGTGCTACATCTTGTTCGCTATGATCGGTACTTGTTCCTTCATCTTCGCAGTTAGTCGACTCATTCATAAAGAGCAAGAACCCTTCTTTGGTCGCAATCTCGGTCAGCCGGTTAAAATCAAATGCTTTACCATCAACCGGCGTTGGCTCAATCCGCCAGTCACCAGAGCTCAGGACATTGCCAACCGGCGTGCGAATAACTACAGAAGCAGCGTCCGGAATCGAATGATTGACGCGGACAAGCTCGATCTCAAAGCTATCACCTATCCGTGCCGTCTCGTGGGCCTCAGGATTCAAAATGTGGTATTCGGGCTCAAAGTCGTCAGGGGACTCCTCCATGTTTTTCTGCAACATGCCAACGGTGAATTTCGTCGCATAGACGGGCGCTGGGATTTTGGGTATAAGGTGTCGGAACGCACCGATATGATCGAGATGTCCGTGCGTAAAGACTACACCGCGAACTTTGTGTTTGTTCTCCTCGAGATAGGTGATATCCGGCGTAATGTAGTTAATACCTGGATAGTCAGCACCTGGAAACAAAAACCCCATATCAATAATCAAAATATCGTTATCGTACTCCAGCGCGGTCATGTTTTTGCCGATACCCATCTCGCCGACACCACCAATCGGGATGACCCGCAGGCACGGTCGGTTGCTTGGGCGCTGTTTTTTCATGTCGACCAAACTAAATTGGCGGCCACCATACCCATTGTAGATTGACTTGTTGACTGGGACGTTGATAACGTGCTGACTAGCCCTTTGGCTAACATTTTCAGATACTCGGCGAGCAGCCCGCTGGACTTCCCCGCGGCGGGTACTGGTGTTTGCCATAACTTGCGTGTCACCACGCTTTTTTTGTTGGAGTTGCGGCCGTTTTGCATTGTCGTCGCTCTGCGGCGTTGCGAGTCGTCGTTGACCCATAGATTACTATTTCCTTTCTGTTTTGTTATCAATGATAGTAATTTCTATAAAATCAGGGGGTGAGAGGTATTGGCAGCGGACAGTAATTCCCTCTCTGAATTGCTATCGATTGTAATAGATTTTGTACTATTTTGCAAGGATAATCGTTATTCTACCGATGTTCTGCGTGGCATTGTATAGCTAAAAACTTCCATCATCTGACCCCACCTCTTTTGTGAACGAGTGACGAGTGTGTGAGGAGCACGAACATACAGTCGAAATGATTCGGCAAAATCTTCTGTGTACTGATCACCGGTACTACGGCGGTAGTGATACTCCGCGTAGGGAGACACATACTCTTTGTGGTTAATAGCCATAGTATGCCAACGGCTGAGTAAAGCAGCTGGTAATACCGTGGAAAGCGCATGTCCATACTCGTGGGTTAAGGTCTCAAAGATATCATCTTTTGTCTTTGGCTGATCACTCGAATTTATTCGTTGCTTATACGGGTCGCTATATATAACGATCTGCCCCGCATTATCGAAACTCGAGAAACTATGCATACCAAGCGAAGGCGCACCCTGTCGAAGATCGCGTAATCGCTCTTCATCTGTCTTTTCCCGAAAAATAATGCGAGAAACTCCTTCGAGAGCAAGCGGAGGAATGTTTTGCTTTGTATAGGCACGTATTTCGGACTCAAGTCCAGGATATGGCAATAGGTCGCATCCTTCTATAGCTATTCGATGGAGCTCTTTGTCGACATCTATGCTTTTTGCCCCTCGCTCAAACACGGCAAGCTCCTCAGGAGAAAGATTAACTTCCCACTGATATCGCGGCGGATTGTCGGCTGCTCTATCATGGTCATAGGTGGCGTTATTGTATCCTGTACGATAGAGGCCGGAAAGACTCTCCGTAAGACAGCGTGATACGTCAAGCGGCTCGACTTCTGGCGCTTTAGATACTGATAGCGGCTTATCCCCGATGACTTGCCATTTTTCTAGTACCCCCACTGCTTGTTCAGTGATGAGTAAAGCATTGATAGCCTTTTCAAACGTATCACTACCTGGCAGTGTTTCGCTCATTTTACCAAGCGTTTTGATAGCAGCGCGCAACTCTCCTGGATCGTACTCTACCCCAGATTGCTTTGGTTCTTTTCGGAAGATGCGCTCTGGTATAGGATGTCGTTGATAGTACAGAACCTTCTCTGCGTCGACTTTATCTAAAATATCCTGCGCCCATGTTTCTACATAGGCTCGAATTGTACGCTGGTCGTTGTCAATGGAATTCGCTACGGAGGCTTCTTGACTTGGGATACGATATTCAGCAAATGACATGTTTTTACATGATACAATATTTTTTATTAAATGTCAATGTAATGTCCTAAATTAAAATTGCGATTTACGTGCGTCCTAAGCCTTCAATATATAGATATGAAATATATCTGGCCGTACACTGTATAGCATCCAGGCGAACATTATGAGATCGACAATAATATGAATGGAAACATTGAGTAATAAATTTCCTCTTTTGTGGTATATATATCCCTGATAGGCTGCGTACGCAATGATGAGAGGTACGATCAATCCACGAAAACCAACCTGATACAAGAACACTGAAAAAGCAATCGTCTGTAGAGCATTCGCAACTGCAAATGGCAAGAAGCGCCGAAGCGATACGAATACAAAGGCAATAAAGAAAAATTCTTCCCACACCCCTACTAGCATCACAAAGAAAAATGTAACCAACACGTTTATTGTCGTATCGAGATGCCAGCCATGCGCGGCATTTGTCATCATGAAATAATAGCCAGTGCAGATAGCCGTTGATACCGCAGGAAGTATCACATAGCCAATATCCTGCCAGGTCCAGCGACGCTGGAAATCAAGCGTAGTATGTAAAAATGATTGTTTGTAAAACACGCGAGAAATAACATGGGGTATCAAGATTGAACCAATAATGCCACTAAGCACGATAAAAACATGCATCACTGAAACTTCTGTGCTTACCGGAACAGCCATAAGTATCACAAAGCCTATCCATACGGGAAGTGCAGTCTGAAACCGCTTTTTATCGAGAAATACTATTATGCAAAATGCAGCTATTAACACCATGTAGGCCACCCATGGCAACATATTCAATGCATCAAGACTATAGCCTATAACAGAAAGTGTCATTGCGACTGAGAAATGTAGAGTGGCCCGTGATATACGAGGGTAGATGATCATTTCACGAAAAAGATATTTATAAGTTGCGGGTGATGTGCGTTAATAAGTGCGAGATATAATACAAAGTCGATTGTCAAATGGATTGCAATGATATAGGTCAAATTGTCAGTCTTGCGAAATACTGCCCCCTGCAATAGGGCAAACGGATATATTACCAATGGCATCCAGCCGCGAAAACCCAACTCATACAAAAATGAAGTGAAAAGCACTGCTTGGATCATATTTGCTTGATAAAACAGAACGTGTCTTCGCAACAACGCAAGAACCGTTACAATAAAGAACAATTCATCCCAAATACCAAGACCATTCGTCCCCAAAAAAAGGACAAATAGTCCATATGGATCAGAAGGAACGGACCAATTGAGATGTCCTCCTGTCGTATGCATCCACAGCGGCAAAATAATATAACTTAGTATCAGGGCAAGAAACAAATATCCGACATGCCCCCGCGTCCACGTATGGTGACCGAATGGAAAATGAATGATCTTTTCATGGTACACATAGCGCGTTACGAGATATGGCAGAGCTACTGCTACGCCAATCAAACTACCCATTATAATCGTATGCCACAGATCAATACTCGTATTGATAGGAGCGAGACCCACTATGCTGATAGATGCAAATACCAGACCTACATGCCGTAGTGCATTACGACCAGCCCCTACCAATAATAAAAATCCAGTCGCCAACGTTGTATAACCGATTAATTGTTGCTGAAGTGGAATAGTTAAAATGGTACCAACTATCAAACACAGTAAACTTGCATACAAATATATGTTCCGCTGTCTCATTGGTTCATCTCTCGGGCAATGATGGCAGCATTCAAAAAATCATTAATAAGAGTCTGACGCATAGCTCCATTGTATAGTGCTGCAGCTGGATGATAAAGTGGAATTACCAAAAACTCATGAGTATTATACTTCACATGCCGGGCACGTCCATGATCGCGTGAAATATGAAGATCAGGTATAAAACACATGCCACTGTGACGACCGAGCGTGATGATTACTCGAGGACTAATAATCTCCAGTTGCCGCATGAGGTACGGCCAAAAAACGCGTTTTTCTTCGGGGGACGGATCACGATTGTTCGGCGGACGGTACTTGACGATGTTAGTTATATAGACGTCTTCACGCTTCATTCCTCCCGCTGCAAGCATCTCGTTCAGGAATCGGCCGCTTGCCCCGACGAACGGCAAGCCTTGGATATCTTCTTGTTTGCCAGGCGCCTCACCGATAAACACAATCTCCGCATCAGGGTTACCGTCACCCATCACCAGTTGTGTTGCCTGCTCGGCAAGTTCTTTGCATACGCTAGCTGAGACAATCTCGTCAGCAAGCTGTTGAATCGCATCAGATTTGGACATATCTTTAGTATAGCGGATAATCTATGATCGGCGGATGATCCGTGCGACAACAACAGCTACTCCACAAACAATACCAGCTCCCGCTAACCACCAGACGGATGCTATGTCTTTATGCTGAGAAATAATTTGTTTAGAATCAGTAACTGTAGGAGGGTTTGTCTCGATCGTTGGCAACGGAGTGTTGGCACCGCTACTAATATTTGTATCTAATGTCGGTGCTTCAATGATTGAAGCTGGTGAAGCTGCGCGGCGCATACCACTCAAAGAAACAAATGATCGAAACGCTGGAGTTAATGCCGGAATGGATACATTATTCTGAGTAATTGTTGGAGGGTCTTTCTCTACAGGGAGTACACTATCTTGCATAAAAATTTGGTTATTGGCCGTAATCTCGCCATCGCACGCATCATCAACACCATCTTTGTCCTGATCATATCCCGAATCCTGCACTACTTTACACTGGCCGGATAATGGCTTTGCTGGATTATTAATGTAAATCGTCTGTCGATATTCGACGGGTTGCCCGTCCGGCCGTACACCCCGGGCAACAAGTGTATGATAGCCTGATTCGATATCATCTGGAAGAGTATATTCACCCTCTACACTTCCGTCATCACTAACCAAAAAGGTACCGAGTGAACGCGGCGTGGAATACAGGGTCAGCTGCAAAGGCGAGTTTTGCTTCAGGAAGTCCATAATACGAAATCGTTGCTTATCGATAATTGCCTGAAAGGCTTTTTCAGCAAATTTTTGGAATGACATGGTATGTCCTTCACCATGAAAATAGGATGGTATAACCGGTTCATGAGCGTCTGGCTTTATACATGATCCAGCCATGATAACTACTGGGCACTGAATATCACGATACAGACGCATGTCTCCATAGGTATGTGATATATTGTCAGCTTCTATCTGATGCCCCCACGAGTTGGGGTGATATGTTTCATTCCCAATGATAGCATTCCGGTCATCACCAAGCGTCACGCCCTTGACCGTCGCGCCACCTTTACCGTTGCAAAGACCGTTCTCTGCAAATACATTCTCTACGTCAACATAGAAGACCCCTGAGTTATGGGCAGCATTTTTGATAACCGTATTGAGATATTTTGTACTTTCGATCATAAATTCTCGCTCTTTGATATCAAGCATGACATTAAGTGCGCATTGAGGATGGGAGGCATTGGTTGCGAAGGCAATTGGATATCCTACGACGTATACCCGGGTTTGTGGTGCTATGCCCTGCATGCGTCTAAACAGTTTTGTTAATTCCTGATATTGATTTTTGATAGCTTGGGCTGCCGCATATTTTTGATCTGGGTTGACCGCTCGCTCACAGGTAGCGCCTGCCGGCAAACACGCTTCAAGGAAATTGGCAAAGCCCACATCGTTGCCACCAATCGTAAGCGTTACCATCCGCGGTTGATAGGAGCTCAGGAAGTTAATCTGAGGAGTACGGCCAGGAGTGAAGGTGTAGAGCGCTTCTTGAAAAAAGTTTTCTTTCCAGTCTTTTGCAGCCCCCTTTACCTGATCGAAATGACCTCCATAAACATCATGGCTTGAGTTCACATCCTTAATATGTGCACCCGCACACGCTACTGACTGAAACATATGCTGCCCACTATCCAATCTATAGTCCATGCCCATAGCACTAGCGAGCTTATAGGGATAGGCCCAGCTCCCAATATGACATTTCTCCTGAGGAAATTCTGCATTACCATTCGTACCCTCCAGATACGTTTGGAATGGATCAGCCCCTTCTCCTGAGCTATATGAGTCGCCCAAGGCAATATAATCAAACCCATACCCAGCTTGCCAACTCCCCGTCCATAGAATGTTTTTTAAAACTTTCGCTTGATCCTGTTGATCAACGGCATTATAGGTTATCGCTCGACCATCATCACGAAACAAAACATTACTCGGAAAACTACCTCCTAATTCATTGTCCGTAAACACCTTTGGCGTACAATTCTCTAGCCTATTCCATGAAAGAGCATGATTGACCCCACAGAAAAACTGATCATACATTACAAGCTTCCAAAAATCCTCGCCAGCTAGAGCTACATATAGTCCGTCATTCGATATAGCTGGAGTGAAAAAGGCATTGTCATGTATCGATTCCATTTGCGCTACCTGTACCATGTGTAGGGATACTAAATCAATCGATAGGACGAGTCTATCGACAATTCCAACCGCCCAGTTAGAATTATTTGAAAAACCAATTGCCCGAAAAACGACTGATTCGGATGTTCCCGGATAGACGAGAAATGTTAGTTGCGTACCCGGAGAAAGCACATACTTACCATGCTGTTCATCATATCGAACATGTTTTTGCAACGACTCATAGTAGCCTACCCGGTAATGCTGGTCGTCTTGATACACTCGGACATAGAGGCGCGAGGCTGACTGAGGAGTCTGCAAAACTGTTTGGCCTGTAGGCAACGCGACGGAGTAGTAGGTGTTACTACGTCCAAGGGCAATACTGCCGTCCTCGGCAATATTGCCCCAATTCGTCCTAACAACACAGGCATTCTTCGGTTGCGCTAATCCAGAGGACGTATCATATCGCTGAATCAGTTGACTCTGACATTGACGGTTTGGTTCATGAACATCAGTATTTTGTATAGCTAAGTCATATCGCTTTGCAGAGCCACCATCATCAACCCAAACTGAGCCATAGGCAGCAGCGTATACAAGCACGCTGCCTTGAATAATTACTGAGATAGCTAGTATTATCCCGGCAGACCACAGTCTCCGCCTCTTCATATTCGTACCATAGCATAATTAGAGTAAAGATAGAAGTTTTTTCTTGGGATCAATTTAAAATAATCTGTGATATGGGTTATTTTTGGCCTTGGATTGTGCTTTTGTTTTGGGCATAGGGAAAGTATAGCATTCTCAAGATGTTATCATATTTCTGGATATAACATTGAAGCTGTCTGAAAATCACAAATAAACCTAGTTATCCCCTCATTGTTGGTATAGTGATATAGTCCACAGCCTATCTTATCAATAGTAGGCTTATAGTCTTGTATAACATTACCGACATCTTTAACTATAGTTTTTCCCTCTTTCATATCCGTACCTGCTTTGGCAATAGATTTCTTTATGTCATTAAGTGGCGGTGTGGAGCCTTTCATTATTAAATCTTGCGTGCATCCAATAATAGGTTCCTGAAACTTAACACTCCCCTTACTACAATACCGTTTCCTCTCCCACTGCCCGGGAAAGTCTTTCTCGAATTGGATGGATAGCTTGTTCATGAGGGATTCTACATAGGCAGAGGCTTTATCTGATTGAACTTGCAGCTGATACTTTTGGTAACGATACTCAAGAAATTGACATATGAGAACAATAATAATTGCAATAAACAACGCGACAAATGGCGGTAAGGAACGTTTGTGGGAGTGGTTTTTGGTCTTGGATTGTGCTTTTGTTTTGGGCATAGGGAAAGTATAGCATTCTCCCGCCTAATGCTCTACTGCGTGTTGATAAGATACGGTTAAATGCCGTCTAACTACTGAGATATTGTGGCAACTTTTAAAAAAGTGCTGTATTGTTCTTCAAACTCTAATTCACCATCTATAATGACATGTTTCTCAGATTTATCAGGTAATTCAGTCGTTGTAGGAAATCGGTTGATCAGCATTTTCATTTTAGTGGCATGATATGGATGAGAGTCGTCTGAGCAGACCCGGACTTGTCCACGTTTCATAGCCACGTCTGGATCAGTTTTTATCCACACCAGTATTGTTTTTGCACCACATTGTTTGGCAAGTGTTTCAAGATGCTGGCGATCTCGGCGCTTAGCCATCTGCGCATCAAAAACAACGTGATATCCTGCTCGTAAAACCTGGGCAGCCGCATAATCCATCGCACCAAAGACGTCCTGATATAGACGAGTGTTATCCTCTTTGCGCAATTGTTCAATCCTGTTTAGCGATTTAAACATACTGATACGCATCGCATCACTATTGAAAGTAACCGCGTGAATTCGCTCGGCTAGTTTTCGTGCAAAATAGGTCTTCTCAGAACCGGGAAATCCAATAAACATTATCAGTAGAGGCATCTCCTGACGATACTGTGGCATATGTCTATACCTTTTTGCGATTTCGAGATGTCTTCGTCGTGGTTGATTGTTTCGCGCTGCTTTGTTCAAGTTTTTTGGTGATATAGCTCACCACAAAAGGTAGCGCCCACAAAATCACGCGCCGAACGGTTGGGTTTTTCCATAGTCGTACTAAAAACATATCCCGAGTATATACATTTACTCGGGATACATATGTGAGCTAGCCGACAAATTAGGCGTTATTTACATCGCTTGGCTTCATACTGAGACTGAGCCGTCCGCGATCATCAACGGCGACGAGTTTGACGCGAACTTTCTGACCTTCTTTGACCACATCCGTTACTTTCTCAACGCGACCTTCGCTAAGCGCAGAGATATGACACATCCCATCAATGCCCGGCATAATGTTGATGAAAGCCCCAAACTCCATGACCTTGACGACGGTTCCTTCGTATATCTTACCGACTTCGGGTTCTTCGACAAGTCCTTTGATCCATTCGAGAGCTTTTTCGATTGATGCAGTGTCAATAGCCGAGATCGTGACAAGTCCACTGTCTTTGATATCAACTTCGGCACCGGTTTCTTTGGTAATCTTGTTGATCGTTTCGCCACCCTTACCGATGATAGCACCAATCTTGTCAGGGTTGACCATGAGTTTTTCGATACGCGGTGCATATGGACTGAGCTGCGGTCGTGATGCCTCGATCGTCGTGAGCATATGCGCCAAAATATGTGCGCGACCTGGTTTCGCCGCCAAGACTGCCTTTCGGAGAATATCCACTGAAAGTCCATGGACTTTCATATCCATTTGCATCGCGGTAACACCATTCGCTGTACCAGTTACTTTGAAATCCATATCTCCCGCAAAGTCCTCAGCATCGGCGATATCAGTCAGGATATATGGTGTTTCGTTGTCCATCATCAATCCCATAGCAATACCGGATACTGGATTTTTGAGTGGTACACCCGCATCCATAAGCGCAAGGCATGAACTACAAGTAGCGGCCATGCTCGTACTACCGTTTTGACTCATGATTTCCGTAACACTACGAATTGCATAGGGGAAATCTTCCTCGTCGGGCAACACGGGGATCAATGCTCGCTCTGCGAGATATCCATGACCAATCTCGCGTCGGCCAGGACTACCGAGACGACGGACTTCACCAACGGTATAGCCGGGCGCGTTATAGTGGTGCATATAACGACGCTCGAAGTCAGTCTGCTCCATCGTATCGACGATTTGGGCATAGCTAAGTGGTGCCAAGGTTACGATGTTCATCCCCTGCGTCACGCCGCGTGTAAAGAGACTCGATCCGTGCGCTCGCGGCAAAATTCCTACTTCTGAGCTAAGGAGTCGTACTTCGTCGAGCTTACGACCATCAGGGCGGATACCTTCTTCTACAATTCCTTTGCGTACATCTTTGTGAACGGCTTTTTCAAAGGCTTCGGCGTATTCACCGAGTACCGCGTCATAGTCATCACCAACCTTTTCACGCATGTCATTGTGAAACGCTTCCGCAAGTTCAGCAATCAGCGCATTACGCTCAGGATACGCTTTGCGGAGCGCTGCTCCAAGCTTTCCTTCTGTCCAAGTATCAGCTGCCGTCTGGATAGTTTCATCAGGTAATACCAGCTCATAGGTAAGCGGCTGTACGCCGACTTTTTCGGAAAGTTCACGTTGCATTTTGATAGCAGGCTGTAGCTGCTCGTGCGCCCAGGCCATACCATCAAGAATAACGTCTTCTGGCACTTCATTAGCGCCCGCCTCAACCATTGTAATACCGTGTTCTATCCCCGCAACAACGAGATCGAGGTCGCTTTGCTCGCGTTGATCAGGAGTCAAAAAGGCTTTGAACTCATTATTGATTCGACCGACCCGTAGCCCCGCGACTGGTCCATCAAATGGTGCTCCCGTCAGCATCAGCGCCGAACTCGCCGCGATCATCGCAATCATATCTGGACGAAAATCAGGGTCCATACTGAGAACACTCGCGACAACCTGAACTTCTTGTCGGTACCCTTTTGGAAATAGTGGACGAATCGGACGATCAATAATCCGTCCGATTAAAATCGCCTCATCACTCGGTCGTCCTTCGCGTTTGACAAACCGGCTACCGCTGATTTTGCCTGCTGCATAAAACTTTTCTTCGTAGTCAACGCTAAGAGGAAAATAATCCATCCCGCTGATCGGCTTACTCCCCACCATCGCCGTACCGAGAACCACGGTGTCGCCGTAACGCGCCAAGACGCTTGCGGTCGTACGAAAACCGACTCGGTTCACCTCAAGCGTCAGCGTTTTACCGCACAGCTCGGTTGAAACAGACAAGATATCTTTGCCTGTAGGATTTATAGTCATAGAAACTCCTTTCACGGAGAGTAACAGGTGATAATCCCTAAAAGGAACTATCATCTATCACACTCCGTATTTGTATTACATCTCCTAGTATACCGCACCGTGCTTTTTCTGAGGAAATATTGACACAAATAATCGATATATACTTACTTCTAGCGAACAATCGTTTGCTAGAAGCGGAGGACATCCTCGGCTTTTTTTGTTTGCGAGGCTCTTGCCTCGCCCATCCCAAGGAGCAGCAATGCCCGGAGGAAATGGCCGATCGCAGGGCGGTATGAACCGCAAGAACCACCACGACAGTCTCAGTCAGTCCGGCCAGCAACGTTATGGCGGAGGTGGAGGCGGCACACGCCAGCCCAAGTGGACCCCGCCGCGCCAGCGATCAGCAGGCGACATCGTCGACAACTACCTCTTCGGCACGGGCTCGAAGAAGAAGGGCAAGAAGCGGTGAGCCACCAGGACCTGAGCTATGTCCTGTAAATAAACTGGCTCACGACCTATAATTGACGTTATGAAAAATATTAATCTTGTTAAACAACATCCTTGTGTGCAACTCGCCCATGTCTATGAACATATGTTTTTGCGCGAGATTAATCGTTTTCTTTATGAGAAAGGCTGCTTCAAAACACTAGACTATTTTGCCAATGGCACAACATTTGATGAGGGAGGAATTATAGTCGTAGAATGTGGCTTCTATACCAAAAAGGCACTGGCGTACAAAGACAATATAGCTAATCTTTCTATTAGCATGGGAGTTGATAATATACATGTATCAAACGCTCTTCTAGAGATTGCCGCAGAAGAGCCCACAAAAATCAGCGTAGTTGATAAATACAAAATACCCGAAGAAATCAAATTGCTCAACTCCCAGCCATGGCAACCCCTAGATCAGATACCGCCAATTGATACGAAAAAAATCCGTCGAAGCAGTACTCCGATATACCTTACAAATATCCCAGCATGTAATCCTAAAACACTAGACATAAAGCTGCATCTTAATAGAGATTTTATTAAGTATAATCGACATTTAACCCCTCTCGCAAATCACTTATTCAATATCCTACTCCTTTCCATATCTACTCAAATAACAAAAGACTTTCCATTCTATGCAACGTACATCTATAGCAACCCCAAAACATTTTCCAACACAAGCAAGCTGCAGATTTTACCTAAGGCCGCAAATGATATTGAGCTCCAAAACATCATGGATATTTTACAAAAAACAGTCACGTATATGATTTCCTCAGGCTTCATTCTGCGTTTCGAGAAATATTTACAAAACATATCATATAACAACTGCCCTTATGAGTCGCCTGATATAGCAACTGTCATAAATGAATCAGGTTTCACTATGGGAAGAAGTGCATGGAGAATGGTAGGCACTCAAGACAATATATTAAAAATTCTCAAAGAAGCTAAGGCATCTCTCGTACTAGGACGACAAAAGTTAACTCAGAATATTCTCCCACACAACGATTGCTAGACTTTTTACCGTACCATAACCATGATACGATTTTAGTATGAAAGAATCGGGTGAGATCGATGAAGAGCTGGTAATTGCTGAGCAACTCGAGATGCCAAAGCTCAAAAAGGAACCGAAGAGTTCAACCCAATTCGCCAAACCAAAGCTTGACCCAGAAATCACCAAGATTGTTGAGACAATAGAACAAATAGATGCGATACAGCCAGTCCGCGAGCCGATCGTGCATGTCAACGAAAATACAACAGTATCCTGCCGTCCTGCAAAGCATACTCACCTCAGGCGAATTGCCGGTATACTTCTCGGGTTGACCTTTGTGGGGTTACTTATATGGGCCGGCTCTATTTATAGCCAAAAAGGCTCGCTGGCTAGCTATATGGTTGGCAATATCCCCGTCAGCGCATCCACACCAGATGATATCCAAGCCAAAACCCTCCTAACAGCCTTTGACACCTACCGCTTTACCATCAACAGCCAGACTAAAGTTACAACTCATCGTCCTGCCGACGCGGGTATAACGGTTGACGCAAAGAAAACGCTGGAAACGGTTCGACAAGCCCACAGTAAACATACGCTACTCGAGAACCTTGCCTGGTGGCAAACGTATTCCCTGCCACTCTCTCTTTCGGTTGACGAGGGTAAGCTGGCGGATTTTATTGCAGCACATTTGGTTCAGACCACGACAAGCCCAGTCAATGCCACCATTGCCACCGAAACTGGCGAGATCGTCGTAACGGATGAAACGAACGGCGCCGGTCTAACGATCGATCAGCCCCGACAGACATTAGTCGACGCCATTAGTCAGCTTCGCCCCTCAGCGCAGTTTACTCTTACTCAGCAGACGGTTCCGGCAAAAGTCACTCGAGAATCGATCAAACCCGTCCTCGAAGAAATAAAGACTATCGCATCAATACCGATTACAGTTGCCGTCGAGGGCGAAACGATTGCCGCTAGTGCCGCTACGATCACGTCTTGGGTAGATCCTATCAAAGAGATTGATACCCAAGCCCGTTTTGAAATCAACTCGGGCAAGGTTCAGGCTTGGCTTGACGGGGTTGCCGCCAACCATACGATGAGTGTTCGCAACGAACTGCGCGCCAAAGATAGTAGCGGCGCAGAGATTATCCTGACTCGCGGCCGAACTGGCTATAAAGTCACAAATGATGATCAGATTGCCAAAGATATCGTTGCAAGTCTTGAAAAGCGTGCTCCATACACCAAGACGCTTGAAGTCACCCGCCAACCATACAAAGTTATCAATGCGACTATATATGACAAATGGCTCATCGCAGACCTTAGTAATCACATGATATACGCGTATGAACGCGACACATTGGTCAAATCATTTCCGATGAGTGCGGGCGCACCAGAAACACCAACCGTGGTTGGTACGTTTGCGATCTATCAAAAATTTCGCAGCCAGACGATGCGCGGCCCCAACACCGATGGTACCAGCTACAATGTGCCGAATGTTGAGTGGGTCAGTTATTTTCATGAGGCCTACGCAATCCATGGCAACTACTGGCGGCCCGCCTCGACCTTTGGTTCCCTCAATACCTCTCATGGATGTATCGGTCTACCCAATGTTTCCAGCCGCTGGATATACGAGTGGGCACCAATCGGCACGCCAGTAATCACCCACAACTAGGTGTGATACAATCAAACCATGTCAAGACGAATTACCGTACGAGGAATTATCTATAAAGACGGTAAAATCTTTGCCGTCAAGCATAAAGACCACGCAGGATCCGCCAAAGAGTTTTGGTGTACGCCAGGCGGCGGGCTTGACGATGGCGAAGCGCTTGAAGACGGAATCAGACGCGAACTCAAAGAAGAAACTGGCGTTGATGCACAGGTCGGACGGCTCCTCTTTATCCAACAATTTAGTAAAACACCCGATGCGAGTCATGGTTTTGACGAGTTCCTGGAGTTCTTTTTCCAGATAACCAACCCTGATGATTTTGAAATGATAGACCTGACCTCCACCACACACGGCGACGCCGAAATTAGCGCCTACGACTTCGTTGATCCTACGGCCGTCATCTTTTTACCAACATGTATCGCCAATATCGACTTCAAACGTTACGTCGAAACTATCCAACCACCATATATCTACACCGATCTAAAGTAACTCGACGTTTTGCGCAGCCCATTCGAGCGCATACTGGGTTTTTTCGCGTGCTGTGACAGCGGCCTGAGTGGGCGTATCCTCTCCCCACCACGCCTTCCATGCCCAGTCCGCTGGATTGAGACATTCAAAACAATCCAAATGTCGCAACGTTCCCTCAATAAATTGCTCATTTCGCTCCGTGTAGACATAGCTGTAACCAGATTTCTCTAGTGCCCGACGGCTACGTTGATTACCCTGAATTACCGCTGATTTTATACGGTGCATACCATACTGCTCAAAGACATACCATGCTCGCGCCATGTGAGCCGCACTTGCTATTCCCCGCCCCCAGTACAATTGATTCGTAATCACCGATCCACTGGTAGCCTGAATGATATGATCTTTTGTAATATTAGTCAGGGCACTATTTCCAATGAGCGTTCGTTCACCATTCTCTATAGCCCACAGCCCCCATATGAACGAAGACTTATCCTTGATAACCTTGTCATACCATTCCTGCTCCGTTTCAGCGGTTTGAGCCGTATGAAACGAAATATATCGCACCGTACTCATGCGGGCCATTCCGGGAATAAAAGCCAACACGTCCTCACGCGAGAACGGTGCCATTTCTACGGCCATATCGCCAACCGCAAATCTCATCGTACAACCAAGCGCCATCACATTCTCCTATTATCTTTCATATGTATCATAACAAAAACTGCCGCGATCAGGCGACAGTTAGTGCAAAGCGAGTTACTCTACTTACGAAGCCCGAGCTTAGTAATAATCTCCTGATAGGCAGCAAAATCGTTGGTCTCAAGATATCGAAGCAGCCTTTTACGACGCCCTACCATCTGAATGAGTCCGCGGCGAGCCATGTTGTCATGTTTGTTCGCCTTTAAGTGAGCTGTCACCTCTTTGATGCGAGCCGTGAGTACCGCGACCTGCGCCTGAGGAGAGCCGACATCAGTTTTGTGAACTGCGCCGAGCTTGATTGCTTTTAACTTGTCCTCTTTTGTAATCATACCGCCCTATCCTACCAGATTTAAGATATATTGACAACTATTCAATATAAAAGTAACCGCCATAGACAGTACTCACTGGACTGGTCGCCCACGTAGGTTGTACGCTTTTAATTTCCAAAGAGTCCCCGACCGCAACCGGTATTGAAAGATTCTGGCTAAAGAATAGTCGTTCATTAGCTGCCGCTGATACTGTCGATAGTAGAGTATCTGTGGAGTTATTTTTACGAATGTACATTGACCACGCCTCTCCCGACCCCGCAGTATCAGAATACGAACTCACGATAGCCGCCCTGACAACACCTGCCTTATTGATAAGTATCCTACTATACACTGGCGTTGTCATAGGCATTCTTGGATATGCACCAAAGTAAACAGTTTGACCCGAAACAGGTGATGAGGTCAGGGCTTGAATCCCAATCGTATACCCCCCGGCACAATTCTCCCACGTACCATTACGATAACAACGGAACATTTTGTCGGCTGCATTATAATAGGTTGCACCTTCCACGCCTGTGGGATCTCCGGTCGTATTCTTATTATCGAGTACGAGAACGACCGGATTCGCCGAAGCCGTACCTGAGCCGATAACTATTCTGTTATTTATTGCGTTCACACTAAATAGCCCCGTACCTGCTGCATTCTGTACGAGTAACGCTGTCGTAGTGTTATTCATAGGCTTTACAGCAAGCCCATTTGTGGTAAAGTTCGTAAATTCCGCATTGTTCTGTGTACCAGCAGGAAGTGTTGCCGCTAATCCCTGTTCAGATTGCCACTTTAGTAAGTACGAACCGCCATTTGATTGCGACGTCATCACCCATATTTGCCATGGATACATCACACGACCCCAAACCTCAACCCTCGTTAAGGAAGCTGAGTTCGTAACCGTAACTGTCTTAAACTGAGAAGCATCTATATTTATGGTATCACTAACCCGTAGCGATACCGTCGGTGCACTTCCTAAAGCATTTTGTTGTTTAATTCGCACATCAAGAGTTGCCCTATCCATACTACCTGAATCACCAATCGCTGCAATATCAAGCTTAGATCGGCAATCATAGTACTGCACATCAAGTTCACAATACCCAAGTCGAGTCCACGGTCCTGTGCCATCACTCGCAGTCGATGTCGTTAGATAGCCTCGTGCTTCAAATGATTGGGCTTGAATAGTACCACTTACCTCGCCACTACCCTGGATCGTTAGTGCGTTCGTTCCACTAGGACTTATTCGCCCAATCGTAACAGCACCAGTATCGGTGACATTAAATCCAGCATAATGTATCCGATACGCCTGTGACGCAACCGTAGCGCTTGTACTGACGGTCAGATGTGTTGCATCCGTAAAAGCAGTAATCGTAGTACTAGTCCCATCGGCAAATATTAGTTTCTTACCGACGAGCGTGGCATTCCAGGTCGTTCCGATACCAGTCACAGCCGTACCACTTTGTGATGCCGTACCATCTCGATAGGCAACTGGTGAGACGCTAAATTTTGCATCAGGCTTAGTTGTGCCTATGCCAACTTTTATTGGCAGGTCGATAGAACCTAGTACGACCGAATGGCTATCTTGAACTTGAGCAAATGCACCGATTGCTGTTGCGTTTTGCAGGATAGTGACTGTCTTAAACGCGCCACCATAATCCTGGTCTCCTGCTCGAACACCGATGGCCGTATTACCAGCACCCGACGTATTCCCCCGTAAGGCATAAAGCCCAATCCCAACATTTCCATCCGCATTGTTTGCTGAAAGCGCATTAAACCCAATCGCTACATTATCACTACCCGTGGTGTTACTAACCATAGAATCTGTGCCGATAGCCATATTGCGGTTACCGGTCGTATTATTCCAGAGCGATGCCTCACCTAGTGCAGTATTGTCATTGCCGATAGTATTAGCCGCAAGCGCCGCTGCGCCCACTCCAGTATTGTAGTTACCACTCGTATTTGCTTTTAAGACTACTGCCCAACAGCAACATTATAAGCTCCGGTATTAACACTGAGTGACTCTCGGCCAAACACTAGATTACTACCAAACGCCCCCAAACGCGCACCTTCGCTTGTCGTACTATCCTGAAGTACGATATGAGGAGTTGTAATCGTCTGTGCACTATTTGCTTTGACAGTCATTTGTATTTGACTCACATTTCCACCAATAAACGCTGCGCCGCCTATTGTCCCCGCACCAATAATGTTAAAATTTGCGTTCTGGGGAGTTTGTGTATTCTGAATATAGCTATTACTACCGCTTGCCGCCGCAAAATCTGAAGCGTGCTGCCCGTCAAGCATGTCTGCATTCATTGCATACGCGCTTGACGCAAGTTGGTGTCTTGGTGTCATTGGCGTTTCCCAACTCGCACAGGCAGCCGTGGCACAGGTTGCCGTAGCTGGTGTCGCCATAGTTGTCTCAAAATAAAGTGCATCACTCGTGAAAACACTCGCCGGCAGCGGCGTCACCTGACCCAGCTGTGTCGAAAATAGACCGTCGGTAACCTGAATCCGAGATGTCGTTTCACGTGTTTCACTCCACACCAGCGTCCCGCCGGAACTTGCAGAATAGATAGCAAACTTTACATTATAGAGTCCATCAGCTACTACTGACCCGGTCGAGGTTCTAAGCCTCCCCTGAAAATTCATGACTGAAGGTGCTGCCTGAACTCCTTGCGTATAAAAAATCCCAGACACGAACAGCACCAGTCCAATAGCTACTGCTTTCTTAAAATCAATGCGATGTGTCCGCATACGTCCCATGACTATCCTATTGTTTTTTATTTTCCTAAACTTCCGTGATTGTAGTGTATCACAAGCATTATAAAGCGTCTAGCGTCATTGCATTATTGATTGAAAATTCTCCTATCGTCGTACGCCTTAGTTGTTCAGTATAGGCACCCACCTTCAAAAGCCGTCCTATATCTTCGCTCAAACTGCGGATATACGTTCCACTGCTCACATGCGTTTGTATAGAAAGATACGGATATGCATAACTCTGTAATGTAAGTGAATAAATCGTGACTCGACGCGACGGAATATCGACCGCTTGCCCCAATCGAGCACGTTTATACGCACGCTGACCATTAATCTTTATTGCACTATAGGCTGGTGGCACCTGGGTAATAGTACCCGTGAGTTGTCGTAAGACCGTCTCAATCTCTGCTTCAGTTGGTTGATAGGCAGAAACAGAGCGTATTTCTCCTTCTGTATCCCCCGTTGTACTGATCGAACCAAGATGTATTGTTGCCTCATAGGTTTTATCCAGTTTTAGATATTCTGAAGCTTTCTTCGTACCATCTCTTAGTAAGATAATGAGGAGTCCGGTTGCGAACGGATCAAGTGTTCCCGCATGTCCAACTTTTATTTGTCGTTTAGTCGGTGTAGTCCCCTGTTCACGGTAGCGTAGTTTGAGATAGCCTCGTAGTTTTGCTACTACATCAAAGCTCGTCCAGCCAGCTGGTTTATCAACCAGAATTATTTCTTTATCAAAAAAATCGCCATCAATCATAATGGCGATTATACGACATTCTGAAGCAACACGTTACTATTACTGACCGGGCAATTGGAACTGGCCAGGCGTTTGGTTGGCTTGCACAGGCTGAGGTGGCGGGCTGTTTGGGCTAGGCGTCGGTGTTGCAGAGTCCTGATTTGGTGCTGGAGGGAGCGGTGGCAATGTCGAAAAATCAGGCATAGGTGGCATAGCATTCATATCAACCGGAGCAGGTGGCCCTGTCGGTACATCTATAGCGTCCACTGTTGGCGGTTCTACGGCAGGAATGTTTTGACCCCCAACACTCAAAGGCTGACTCTCAATTGCCGTATCAACTGCCTGTCTGGCATTCTCTATTGAGCTTGTTTGGGGATGCTTATTTGCCAGAGCACTCACTTGCGCCTCAAGTTCAGCAATCGTTCGCCCATGTGATGGCTCAGACGAACTACTCGCAGACTCACTAAATGGTGTTTCCTCATACGAAAGACCTGCGCTAGAATTAATTGGCTCCATCGTCACCGGTTGAATCGTCTTGCCTTTTGTATAGTTGTCATCAACACTTGTGATTGGATCCGGTTGATGTTGTGGAGGCTGCGCAGCTGACGCATCTGATGACTCTTCTGAGGCGTCGTGATTTAAAATAGTGTGATTAAATGTCGATTGTTCCTCAACTAATTTATCTTTCTCGGCCTGACTAGTTGTTGCGTTCAGTGTACCGCCAAGAATTGGCTCGCGTGGCTCCTGAGGCTTTAGCCCTAATGTGCGGAAGTTATCGCGCCAATCGTAGAGCTTGGGCGTATTTTGAGGTTGAGATGATGATTCCGGTTGTTGTAGTGTCGCTGTTGAAGCAGATCCTTGAGTATTTTTTTCCGGAAAAGCAACTTCTTGTCTATTTGCATTGTCTGTTGATAGTTGTTGGGTAGAAATAGCATCAGAAGTAGGTATAGTTGGCGGCATTTGAATAAACGGTGACGACTGAGTATGACCAAGCGCATTCTCTAACTGTTGATTATTCGCAACGCTGCGTTCGTACTCATCTTTGTCGAAGGCAACCTGTTGTTGCGAGACATTATCATGTTCAATTTGCATTAGTCCATCAGTATTTGGCTGTGGCATCGCTGGAGCTGGCGGTTCAGCATTGGCCTGAACCGTTTCTTCTAAATCAGCGATTGTGACTGGGGCGGCTTGCGTTGGAGAGGCTTCCTCTACAGTAGACGCTTGCATCGCTGGAGCTGATTCTGGTTCTGGTTGCGGAATGGATTCTGGTGCTAACTTTTCGGCTATAAGTTGCTGGTTAGCACCAGCAGCCATCAACTGAGCAGCTAACGTCATGACGTTCGGTGAGGTATGCTCATTGCTAAATCGCTCGGTTGCCGAGACCATGCCCGTAAGCAGCGCTGTTGCAATTTGTTCATCCAGAACATTTGCTTTCAACGATTCACTGACGCTCAATAGCATTTCACAAAGACTACTCGCTTTTTCATCGTGCCAGCTAATCGACCCAAGACTACTTTCATTGGTCGTTGTGTTGATTGTGATAACACTGGCATCATGGAGAATCCGACCATGCGACACGATCGCTTTATCAAGATCGGCTTTTTTTTCTACACCAAGAGCAACCACCAGGTCAATATTGAAATCACCTTGACTGTAATGCAGGTCTTTTTCGGTAATCGTCGTATGATATGGCGTGATATAAATCCGCACAACATCACCCTCAACCTTATAGCGCAAACGATCTGCTTTTTCTTTGTCGAGTGCTATGATGAAATCCCTTAGGCTATCAACCGTCCCCTCAAACGTTTTTTCTGGCTCCAAAAAGGTTATTGCAGGCGGAATTACTCCTGAGAATACTGCCGTTGCATGTTTTTCCATTTTGTTAAGCATGAGCGTAAATCCAAGTGCTGCCGCTAACGCGTCAACCGATGGGTCGTGCGCAACAGTCACGAGGATATTTGTTGACTTCTTTAGCTTGTCAACGACCGCCTGTTTGGGATTTGACGTTTCCATACAATCTCTTTTTGTTTATCTTAAGTACTTTCCGTCACTATACCATAAGAAGTATCGGCTGGTCAATGATATTTTCTATTCATCTTTACAGATATAGTTCACTACGGTATAGTATACATTTGAATCACGATATAACACTGTAACAGGAGTTCTATGCCAATCATCAAATCCGCTATCAAACGCGCTCGCCAGACACTTGTCCGCCGCGATCGTAATGTAGCTACAAAAAAAGACATCAAGTCTGCCCTCAAGTCTTTTACGGCAAAACCGAGTGCCGAAAGTTTAAGCAACGTACAAAGTGCTATTGATACCGCTGTCAAAAAGAATGTTCTCAACTCTCGTACCGCTGCTCGCCGTAAAGCTGCTCTGTCTCGTTCTGCAAAAGCGGCCGGCGTAACATTAGCAGGTGCTACAAAAAAATCCACTAAACCAGTTGAGAAAAAAGCCTCGGTCAAGAAAGCATCGGCAAAGATCGCAAAACCAGCCGCTAGCTCTGACTCTAAAAAAACTACGACGAAAAAGCTTGCAAAAAAAACAACTACTACTAAGTAGTTTTGGACATAAAACCATCATAAAACTCCGCTACATAGCGGAGTTTTGGCTACTTAACCGGCGCACTAGCAATTCGATTATACTCCACGCCTCAACATTAGAAGATTTGAGATTTTGATCACAGCGATCCATATCTTCAATCATCATACTCAACTGTAGCGTACTTCGCTCACGCGCTATTGGCAGTATTTTTTGCACTATAAACGGATGTATCCCCATGTCTTTTGCGATTTGTTGTGAAGAACGATTGCCCGCTGCCTGACAAGCTGCCAATGCAAAAAACTGGCTTATCAGTAGACCCATAAATTTATAGGGATCTTCAGTGCGTCGAATAATCTCAAGCCGCGACATTGCTATCACTTGATCTTGCCGCATGATCGCGTCCAACAATTCAAATGCATTCGCCTGAGGGTTTGGCTCAATCACAACATCAATAAGCTCTCTCGTTACAGTTTGATTACCTAGCGACAATTTTGTGAGAGCATCGGCAAGTAACCATTGGTCTGTACCAACTCTCTCAACAAGGTATCGTATAGTTTGGCCTGAAAGTTCCAGCCGCAGCTGTCGGGCATGAGCCGCTACCCACCCGCTCAATTCACGCTCCGTGAGTAGTTTACATTCAATCATTTCCGCATGAGACGTTAGCCATTTCCAGGTACGTGTACGTTTGTCCGGTTTTGTCTCAACAAGCAGCAATTCTGTAGAGGAGTTTTTCTGAAGGCGTTCACCGAGCGCTTCCCAGAGAGGTTTGTTGCGACTCGCATCACGAATACCATGACACTGTACTGGCGCAAAGAGTGATTGTCCTTCTAAAAGCTGTGGCAAATCCTGTATCGAAAGAGATTCACTATCATGGACAACAAAAGTACCTGCCCCATGCTGTTGCTCAAATGCCTCGCGCTCTCGCCGATAGCGTTGCGACAACGCATAGTCATTATCACCATACAGTACGCGTATCATCGAATATCTTGTTGGCAGTGAGGACATATATGCGTTCCCCGCCCTGCCACCCGTAATTTAACAATTATTACGCCACAGCGCGGACAGTTCTGTCCTTGGCGGCGAAACACACGCGCAAACTCAAGATAGCTTCCACGCTTGCCTTCAGCATCAACATAGTTTTTGTCGGTACTGCCACCTTTTTCAATACTAAGGCTCATAACTTCTTTGATCTCTTTGAGCAACTTTTTTAATTGTTTATCAGTCACATCTCGAACGCGTGTAGCCGGATGAATCGCGGCACCCCACAAGCTTTCATCTGCATAAATATTTCCGACTCCTGCCAGAACAGTTTGATCAAGAATCGCTGCTTTAATACTCGTGCCGTTTCTTCGTCGAACCCGCTTAATAAATTGTTGACCAGTAAAATCTTCTTCCAGTGGCTCAGGACCTACTCGCTTCATAAAATCAATGTTCGGTACCTCAATGGTAGGATATAGCTTCATCCACCCAAACTTACGCTGGTCATTAAAATACAAGTGATCACCCTCGCGAAACGTGATTGTCACCCGGGTTGAACGATCCGGTAGTTCATGAATCAAACTATCGTTAGGATGTCCCGCTCCAAATCGTTCCGCGCCCACATACACGAGTTGTCCAGTCATTTTCAGGTGAATTACCAGTGTATAATCAGTATTCAGCTCAATCAATAGCACTTTCGCTCGGCGATTCACCTTTTTAATCTTACCACCAATCAAAAACTGCTGGACATCACTATGAGCATTTGGAAAGCTTTTGGGTGAACTTGAATCAAGTTGAACAATTGTTTTATCAACAATCAACCGCGACAGACCGCGGCGCACCGTTTCGACTTCAGGAAGTTCAGGCATACAATAATTGTAGCAAACTATTTATATCAACGTATCTGTTATCGACGCGTTCGGTATGACCGAGTAGATTTGTCAGAAGTAGTTCGCCGAAGAGATATTCCCCTCGTGCCTTTTTTCCTAAATCGCAATGTCGCTAATACCGCTGCCACAAAAATCGGAATTACCCAGCGCCAATACCCGGTTATGGCAAATATCCATTTTCCTTGTTCTGATGATGCGACAGCAGATTTTAGGTAGATTGGTCCAAAATAGTTTCCTGGTTGCGTATAGGCTATGCTGCGCTCTCTTCCTGCAAACAACAGTGGTCCCTGAACCGTCTTACTCGCGTAGGGCTGAGCCGTAAAAGTTACCTCCGGAAAAAATCCGGTATCTTTTTTTGTCGTCGTATTTTTGACCGCTATATTTGCCTCCAATCCATCACCAATTTGCAGCCAAGGCGCAGTAAGCCAGGTAATCATTGCTTCACGCGGACCATGACCCTCATTCGTCATAATAAGCAACGTACCAACACGAGCTGACTGAGCTGAGCCGTTCGTCGTCTTTGGTACCGTCGAGGCCATAATAGCCGCAAAAACATCGCCTTTGGGCAATTTGGCTGCATCGATCAGAAAATATATCCGCATACCTTCTTTGGACTTAATATCAACCGAATTGAAATCAAGCATAATACCCTCAGCGAGAGAAGGATCAGTATAAAATTCCAGCGCTCCGTTGTCATCTATTTGACGAAATCCTTGGATTTGCAGCTGAATAGTTGTATCACTGTTACTTGGGTTTCCGATGTCAACATAGCCCTTTTTCAGCTCATTTTTCCCAAGCTGCGTTTCATATTTCAATGGAGCCATCGTAATAGAAGGAAGATTTGAAGCATATACGTAATCACTGCCGAGCAAACTCAAAATAGCCGCAAAACTTAGACTAAACAGAAGTTTCTTCATGGCGTATAGGTTCCTGTCACAGTCACCACATTGCTATATTCACCAACAGGCTGCGACGACGCGACATCCGCACGCAGCCGCGCAGTTATAATGTCCTTAGTAATAGGCACCCCCGTGCGAACATATATCGTTGACGCCGAAGCCGTTGGTATGGCTGCATATGCAGAGCCGCTATTCCATTTACTATCAAGAGCAGTCGCATTCGTTGCAGTTAGCGTAAAGCCAAGTCCTTTGGTTGAGCCATCTGCCCAAGCAGCCGGTGCAGCAATTGTTGGTGATATGGCAGGAATCGTATTTGAGCCACTTGTCAAATTAGCATTTTGATGAATTGCAAGCGAGTACCCGTTCGCGGCAGTCTGAACAATGCTATCAAACAAAGTCGTATTGGGTGTATTGGGTATAATTGTCCCGAGGGAAAGCCCAGAAGCGATACCCACATTTTGCGCATTATATTCCGCTTTTATCTCGCTAGCTGACAGCTCTCGCGAAAACAACTTCACTTCATCCATAGTGCCCTGGAAGTAATCCTTTGGCTCCCAATCCGCTCCAATGCGCATTTGATGCCAAGCTGCCGGGTTAATCGTCGTATTCATTCCAGCAACTTCTGACTGAAAGTTCCCATCAATATATATCTTGATATAACCCGTAGAACGATTGAATACGACGGCAAAATAATGCCAAGCTGTATCCGTAAATGTCGTTGTCGTAGCGATGCCTTTACTGCTATACGAATTACAATCTGCACCGTCTACGTAGATTGCAGCAATCCGATTATCAGCCCAAAGGTTAACTGACCATCCTTGACAGCCATGATCGTTATAGAGAAGTCTCTCATTAACTCCATTGCGCGTCCGCTTAAACCACCCCGTAGCAGTTAAAATATTTCCAGCATTTACGATGTATCTCCCCTGAGTATCCTCGCTTGCGTAGCTCCCTGTTCCATCAAGCACTAATCCATTCTGTATTTTTCCTACACCAGAAGCTAAAGGAGTCGTTCCAGCACTCGACAGGGTCGAAGCATCATGAACTTCATTGACGATCACCCCACCCTGCGCATACGTATCAAATGAATAATACCCGATAAGTCCACTAGGCTGGACCCGCAACGAAAAGCTATTGGCCGCTGACGTAAGCTGTGAAACATACCCCGAGTCAAGCTTGTAGCTTCCGCCACTACCCTGCCCGACGATACTCTCACCACCACTGCTCGTCAGCGTATAGTTCGTTGAGGTAGAATTACCGCCAAAACTATTACCGACCACACTTGCATCGATCGTGTAGCTTGGACTCGTATATCGCTCCGCAGATACTGAGTATCCAAATCCAGCGAGTATAACAGCAAACAGACCGCCAAGTACTCGTAACTCATGTTTTTTCACCATACTGGTTATGATTATAGCAAAGCTATGATAAGTCAGCTACCACTATCCACGGATTCTACGTACAATCCAAAACGCGAATAGTCCCAAGACAGCAAAAACGGTAATTAGAAACCAAATCGGTGCCACCAATACCCAGTGCTGATGAGCAACTTGTTTTCCCAGTATATCTGTTGTCGTCTCGATCCGAAAAATCCCTAACTCTGGGCCATTTTCCCATTTCACAGGGATGTCACGCGTTGTTTTGGGCAGTATTATTCGAGTATGAGACTTTTTATACACCTCTGATCCAACGATATTCCAAGCCGTCATCGAATTTGTCATCGTAAAATCAGTATTACCGGTATTCTCCACCGTAAGCATGCCGCTCACTGGTCCACCTATCTGGAGAGGCGAAATAGTCGTACTTAGTTCTTTTCCAGCCTGGACATATTGTCCCTGGATGGTTGCATAGACTATGGTACCAACTCGTTTTTTGCGAGCAATCTGTTCACTTTGTTGTGGCTGGGTTTCTGCAAACAATACCCCGTAATGTCCGCCTGGAGTTGCATCCGTCGGAACAGTGACTGTATAACTGATCTCTGTACGTTCATTTGGCTCTAAATGTACCGATTGCTGATCAAACCGCACCCATGTCTGTAGATCAGCATTTGGCGTAGTAGTGCTATAATCCGGCTCATACGAACGATTTTTGACCGAATATGGTGCAGCATACACCTTAAACATGTATCCTACCGTGCCATCATTTATGACCGTTAGCTTGTCTTTAATGACTTCACCTGCTTTTAATTTGTACGGTTTTGAAGCTGGTGAGATAGTTATGCTCTCTCCCTCCACGGCGCGAACAGTTGGACCGTTCAAAAATGTAGATAGCAGTACTCCTACGAGCACTGCTATCATTGTGCTAAATCGTATTTTCATACGATTCATTATACTATGGATTTGTGGTTGCGGTGTAAACAACAGTATCGGTATATGTACCGTTTGCCTTTGTTGTATCAACCTTTGCTGAGTACCAGACAGTTGTTGCGTCACTACTGGCTGTCGTGGAGGTAGTCTTAAGCGTTTGAGGTGAAGTCGAGGCCGGCACACCCGCCCATTTTGTCGCGCTTCCCGTAGCATTCGAGAGTGCACTGTAAGAGGCATCAAATGCTCCGCCCGCAATAGCAAAACCCCACGTATTGGTACCGAGCGCAGAGGGCGATGCAAACGTGCCAGTATGGGCGGTCAGGGTATTTACACCGCTCACTAGTGATGTGTTTGTGTCATTATTAGCTAACGTCAAATAATAGCCATTTGCCTGATTTGTACTCACAGACACTGCGTCACTTGCGCTCGATTGTGCACCTCCAGATACAGGTGTAATGTTAAGCGTTACAGTTCCTGAAGATGAAATGCTAATCGTCGAACCGACGTTTGCATTAATCGTCGTATTGGCAGTCGCCGTTGCAGCCGAAACTGCAATTGGGGCCAGCGCAACACCGACAATACTTGCGACTGATACAAGTACCGACAATTTGGATGATACCGATTGTTTCATTGTGGTGGTAACCTTTTTTATTTTAATAGTTTCATGGGGATTGTATATCACCCGAGCGCGTAAGTCAATATGCTTATGGATTTGTAGTCGCCGTATATACGACAATATCGCTATACGTTCCGCTTGGTTTAGTCGTATCAGCTTTAGCTGAATACCAGACAGTTGTCGTGTCACTACTAGCGGTTGAGGTAGTTGATTTTATTTGCTGATCAGAGGACGTGATACCAGCCCATTTTGATGCATGCGAAGCCTGATTACTAAAGACTGTATATGATGCATCAAACGTATTACTTGCAACACCAGGCGTTGCAGATGCAACCGCAAATCCCCACGTGTTATTCGCAAGTGTAGTCGCTCCCGACATCGTATTAGAAGAAGCTGCAATCGTATTGAGTCCATTCGCAAGTGTTAGGGTCGTATCTGCATCTTTTAATGTCAGCTTATAACCTGTTGCGTTATTGGTACTAACCGTTACCGTATCGCTTGCACTCGTCTGAGCACCACCAGAAACAGGAGTTATATTTAACGTAACTGTCCCGGATGATGACATGCTGATTGTTGACTCAACCGTTGCATTAATCGTTGTATTAGCAGTTGCCGTTGCAGCACTCGCAATTGCCGGAAGACTCCCAGCAGCAAGACCAGCGACAAGACATCCAATAATACCCTGTTGGATTACTTTTTTCTCACTCATTTTTAAATTCCTTTTTTGGTTTTCTCACTAACCTTAGTATGGATAATAGCGAACTTTTATACTCATGTCAACATACGTATGGTTCTAAACGAAATTTGTGCCTACTAATGAACCGTACCAGATGGCACCGCCATCGAGCGTTTCAAATACGAGAATATCGACTGCATTTGCCGCAGTGCTTAACGTAGGTTGCCCACCTGACCATTTAACAGTCATCGTACCCCATGAAACCGTACGTCCACCTGTTGCATCTTGTTTGAGATACAGTGTGAACGAACAAGCACGGCTACCAACAGCCCCCAAAAATGTAAATGTTGAATTCGCACTCAACGTAATATTAAACACATTTGCGGTAGCTAAACTCAAGGTCGTCGCCCCAGAGGCAGTAGCGGTCGAAATTGCTTCTGCCCCACCATTTGTCGCAAGCGCTAATCTACCGACCACGGACATATTCTTCCAGTAACCGCCATCACGCATAAGAAAATCATTTTGCGCCGGGTTATTGAACAGCACATCGCTTGCTGCACTGATGGCCCCCCCTACTCCTCCACTTGCCATAGTAATTCTACCTTCCTTCTTTTATTCTATACTGAGTACCAGTTAACACCATCACTCTCATAATTCTGGCTTGACCAACCGCCATTTAAGGTAGACATCGTTACTTCTCCACCATCGAGAATACCACCGTTTGGCGTCGTAATCTGAATACCATTTCCAGGGCCGTATGCTCGTTTTACACGCACCCGTGCGTTTGCAACTGGAGCTGGCAGCTGAACGTTTATTGAATTTGCAGATGGCACAGCCACAATCCAATCATTATCCGCAGCTACCACTGTCGCCGTCGTCACATTGGTACGAATATTCCATGCAGCCGATGTGCCACCCGTAGGCGCAGGGACCCATTTCAAGCCTGTTGCAGCGGTACTGTCTACTGACAGGAGCTGTCCATTGGCTGTGCCAACTGCCAGCCGCTGATTTGCTGTGCCGTCATAGACCCAGATATCGCCTTTTGTCGTCAATGGAGACGTTACACCAGTCGTTGCTGGTAACGTAACGCTATTACCACCAGAAATAGAAAGTGTTTGGTTCGACAAGGTAAGCGTTTGATCACCCGTATTCGTGCCACTAATAGTTGGCTTATTTAAAATCTGTGCAACTCCCGTAGTTGCCGTCCAGTCCGAGCTAACTTGAGCTGCCGGTATCGTGGGAGTACCCGTAAGATCGGCATACGCGCCTGAAGTCGCCACTGGTTTGATCGATGTTTTGTCGACTTTGGTATCTAGCGCTGCCTGGGTCGCCGTTGAAATAGGTTTTGCGGTATCTGCGGTATTGTCAACATTGCTTAAACCAACATCCGCCTTCGTGAGTACAACATCGCCAGTACGCCCCGCAACGCTCGTGACTCCACTAGATGTGGCGGGAACTTGTCCAGATGACAGTTTGCCATCAGATCCAAGCGTGGCCACACCGTTTGCTACACCGAGCTTTGCGTTGTCCACTTTGCTCGCAAGCCCCGGAACAGTCGGTGCTTCAGCGGTTCCGCTAAGATCGCCAGCCAACTGTACGACGCCTTTAACAAGTGCCGTAGCATCCGGAACAGTACCGTTACCACCCGGTGTTCGCCAGGCCATACCTCCGGAAATAGTATTGTCTTTCGTCAGCACCTGACCGTTTGACCCACCAGATGCAACCATATTTTCCGCTCGGACAGCACTTGGTGCCAGTGCGGCTGCCGTTACTGAGTTGTCTTTGAGTGATCCGTCTGCATTATGAATGGTTGTTAAGAACTCATTCAGTATACCGCCCCATCGACCATTGTCTTCACCCGGTTTTGGTAATCGTGCCATATCTCTACCCCTTTTTATTCCACCGATATCTATAGATGCTTATACTTTTCTATAGTACTGAAAGAACGTTAAAATATCAACATTTTTATGCTTTCTCACCTAAAAAGCACTGATTAACAGTGCTTTTTAGGTGATTTGGACAGTATCTAGCTTCGTTTAGTACCGCCGCCGTAGGCATTACTGCCATAGCCAGCTGCTGCTGATTTGCGTCCGTTGCTCGTTCCGGTGAGAGCTTGGGTTACTAATCCTCCACCGAAGAGCATTAGTACACCGACTCCAGCATGCTGCAAAAATTCTTTGCGGCCCATTGGTTTTTCAAGTAGTTTTGAAAGATGTTGTTTCATATTTTTCAATTTTTATTATTTAAATTTTATTGATACTTTAATAGTAGCAAACTCTTTATAAAAAAGCAAGTGGTTTCTTAAAAATCTCTACAGGGTTGGGATTAAGAATCCATCAGTACTACGTTGCATCGACATAGGAGAAGGAGATGCTGTTCTCACCCCCGATACAGCTGAGGGCGTCGATGAGCGTAATGTCGGACGAGTTGGCACACCTTGGCGGGGACGAACGAGCTGAGGACTGCCGACTCGTACCCCATCCATAGATCGATTGGTCTGTATTACAACCGGAGCTTGTTGCTGAGGATACGGTGAGATGGTCGATGCTGGCTCAGAAACGTATGATAACTCCTCCGCTGAATTGACCTCAGCATTTGAAAACCAGTCATCAGTAACAACGGGCTCAGTCAGAAGTGGCTCAGATAGTTGTGGTTTTTTGTATACTTTGACATCACCAACTTTTTGTCGTTGGTGTGACATCCCTAGCCCTGTTTCCCTACCGTGTCCGCGAGTACGTTTACGATTTTTGAACCAAATTATCATAATCCCTAGCTGGTACATAACAACCATGGGAGCGGCAAGTATCGTTTGGTTGACCACGTCCGGCGTTGGAGAAATGATTGCCGCGATCACAAATGATACCACAATCATATGCCGTTGATAATTCATCAACTTCTTAGGACTAAGCGGCGAAACAGAGTTAATAATCATCATAACGAGTGGTGTCTGGAACAACAACGCACCGGCTAGAATATACGCAATGACGAATGACATATAGGCATCAATCGTAATCATTGAACTAATCTGATCAATATTGATGTTGTTCAAAAAGTGAAGAGCCGCTGGCAGTGTCAGGAGATACGCAAATAAAATTCCGCCGATACCCAAAACAGTCGACATAAATGTATAAAACAAAACCGCGCGTGAGCTATTACGCTTCATGACTGGCGTAATAAATTTGTAGAGATGATAAATTGCCACTGGCAAAATAGCAATAACCCCCACATACATACAAACTTTGATGATAAAACTGAATCCACCCGCTGGAGTCATGTAGTACAACTCCTGTCTCCCCATCGGAGCAGTCAAGAGATGAATAATATCAGCATATCGCGGATACGCCAAGCCTGACGCCACAATAAAAGCCACCGCTATCCAAAAGAACCGGCCCTTCAACTCCTGAAGGTGATCCATCAAAGTTGGGAGTTCCGGTTCTTGTTGGTTCGCGCGACTAGATGTTCCGGTTCGACCGCTTGTCATCCTTGGATTCATCCGCTAAGCCTTTGCGCAACTCTTTGGCTGATGAGCCGATAGTCCGAGCAAGCTCTGGCAATTTCTTGGCTCCAAAAAGCAGCAAGATAATTACAAGGATGATGATTAGTTCTGGTGCACCGAGATTTGGCATTTTAACTCCCCCACTTGCTTATTTATTTCCAATATCATATTATACTGGTAGTGGTAATAAAACAATAGTGGAATCAACATCGTGAACTACATTTTTACAAAATACATCGCTCAATATAACTGTGACGCATATGGTGCCAACGCCTACAATAACGCAGCCTGCGGTAACACTACAACTGGTGGAGCGGCTGGTAGTAGCGGGGGGAGCCTCGCCAAAACTGGACTTGATGTTGTTGTTCCATTGACAGCGGGTATCCTACTGATTCTTGTCGCTATTGCCCTCTTTATACGCAATATCCGTCGACAACGCGCAAATTCCTAAGTACATAAAGAGCCTTATGATCATAAGGCTCTTATAGATTTATCACCTAGGACTAGGGCAAACTATCGTAATGTCTTGAGCACTCGAATTGTTTTATTAAATTCAGGGATTTGGGATTGAAATAACTGATAGGTAGTGGCGTTTGTTCCACCGTAGGTTCCGCGTACACTATTACAATTAGTTGTCCAGGTTCGTTTCGCAACAGTACCGTTTTCGAACAGTTCATAGACATACCGCTTTCCAGTGGCACATGCACCGCGGTCATCACTTTGCTCCTCTGTGACATCTCGTTTCTTATCAAATCCAGCCCGAGCAAGTGCATAGGCAAATTGTTGATATCCTTCATACGTGTTATCGTAATCATTGCTCGCAATTTGAGATTGGCTGTAGCCTTTATAGGCAGTAAATCGACGCGACGTAGTCGTAACGGTAATCTCGTACGATTCTCGCTCTTCATTGGCAACGATTGGACCGTAAACCGTCATACGAAGACTCCGGCCCGTGTTAATGTTTGTTACCTCCTGGCGCCGTGTGTCCTCAGTAGCACGAGGATTACTCTCCGCACTACGACTCCCCCCCGTGATAAAGAAGAAAAGTCCTGCCACAATTAAAAAGAAGATGACGCCAATAACAACCATGCCTAGTTTCGTTGGACCACCAAAATCTCGATTCATAACTGCATTGTAGCATATACTGTACCACTTGTCAATAGTCGTTATGCTTATGAAGCGCGGTGCGTATATCGTTGAGCTGCAAGCTGCTGTTCCATAAACCTATCCGGATAACACTCGCGAAGCAAAGGTTCAAGAGGCATCAATTTTGGCCCGCGCACCCACTTAGTTTCCACCCGACCATCAGCGTAGGACATGATATCAAGTCGAGGAAACCGTTCCATCTCAAGAGAAACAAACGGCTGACATAAAAGCATACGTACCTCTGATTGCGGTACGACCGTAAGCCTAAGCCCTCGACAGTCATTCGCGAGCTTTGCTTCATCAAAATCAACTACCCCAGCCTGGCCGTGGTCGCCAGTCCGAATATTATACGTTACGACACAATAGTTCTTACCTGCTTCAAACATCTTTTCGGGGTTATACTGATACGGCCTTGGGTTGTCCCGCATATTCTCTCTCCAGGCTTGAGATTGCTGGACCTCTCGAACACACAGGATGTCCCCAGCCTCAGGATCGAGCCCGGTACAAACTTCTGTCGGATAGACAAGATGCTCTTCATAGCGTTGTCTTGTAACTACCGGTAAACACCCCTGTACTCTTACCAGTGGATCAACATGGCCATAATAATGCACCAAGAACCAGTCAAGGTTCTCTCGCATTTTTGGTGTTATAGCAATCTCTTTTGCTAAATTACGCACTGGATCAATACGCAGCTCTCGCTCATGTCCCAAATCAATGACGTTGACCATACGCAGTACCCCTTTTTGTATTGCCTGTTCCTGCTATCACTAATACGCGTATGCTATGAAAAAGTCAACTAACGACAGGCACCCGTACTACGTATAAAATTCGAGAAGCTATCGCTCCCCTCGCAAGCCTGTTTTTTGATATCCAGCTTCTGAGTTGTTGTATCTTTGAAACTCTGGATAGAGTCATTAGTTGATTTTATAAACATGACTGTCTGAAACAGAAAATACCCAATAATACCAAGTACCAACAAAAATAACACCCCAAAAGTTGTAATCCAAAAATTCAGAATCTTAAGTTGACGGATAAGCTGTCGTTCGAGTGTTTCGTTCATACCTATCTTTCATAATTAGTTTTATCATATCACGCAGAAGCGTCGCCTTCTCAATTGTAAATTCCTCGATAGCCCCATACGTTTCATGGTCTATCCGAAGAAGTGTCGTATGGACTCGCTCGGCTCCCCGCCCATTAATCACCAGAGCATATCCCTGAAGTTCGGCACGAAGCCGTGTCTCCTCCGTAATCCGACCTTCTCGCTGCAGATCAAGGAGACGAAAATGAAAGCTTGATCGTGTCTTGACATCAAGGTTTAGGTTAATACCCGTCTCCGGATCAGTAACTACCATATCTATCCCCATCGCATCGTCACGACGACTCGTCATACGCGCATGGAATCCTTGAGCAATTGCCGTGCGATAGACGGCAATTTCCCGACTTAGGCCATGACTGATTGCCTCCCATTGCTCAGAACTAAAGCTTTTATAACCAGTTTGTTCGCAAAATCGATCCATTAGCCGTTTCGCATGCTCAACGAAACCTGGTAGATATTCCTCTGGCAGACTAAGGACCGTTGATACAAACGTATCATTAAAATCTATCAGTTCAAATAGCCTCGCTTGTCGGTTACGATAGCCGCCCCCTTTACTATCCATCTGTTTTTGCGCAAGCACGGCGCGAGGTGTCTGCACCACTAGCGAAGCCAGCCAAACAGACGGATCGTTTGAGCGTTCCGCCTCTTGTCGCGTTTCCACAATTGCCGCATCAAACGCCGTTGCTTCGCGCCGACGCCAGAATTTCTTTGTACGTACAACGTATTGCTCTGCCCGTTGTTCGGCCTGGATATATATTTCATCCGTTTCACGCTCATGAAAAGTATGTATTGGACGAAATCGCCGCCAAGTAAAATGACTCATTCCTCTAGTATACCGTTTATCATATCTATCAGAAATGCTAAACGTAATCAGACTGCTGAAAATTCTCAATCGCCGATCGCATGATTTCTTTGCGTAACCATAGCTTACTCGTTGCCACCCTGTCCTTTTTAAACGTAATTCCCATGATCGGCTCAAGATAGTGCCGCAATGACTCATCTTCAGTAAAAATATAGTTTCTGCCTTCGCAGATGCTGATAATACTCATCATACAGGGAGCATCATACTGCTCAAGAGCCGACTTAATTTCTCTCCATTGCGCCGGAAGCTTGCTCCCATCCCATATCGCAAGCTGCCCTACCGTCACTCGTGAAGAGAAGCCAGGAAAATCGAGTAGCTTTACATCATCATGAACGGCGCGTAACAAATCTGCTTCGACCGCTTGTTGACATTCAGTAAAGTACCGCTGTGGCCAATCAAGGGGTAGTTCCGTTAACATCATCAAGTCCGCATATGCTTGGCGATCCCGATCAGTCGTAATATCGGCCGAAAGTTTTAGTGTGTTATCTAAGATACCCGTCAAGAGCAAGCTGGCGCTGAGTTCGCTGATTTCCTCAAGCTTACCTGCCTGTGCCCATCGTTCATAGACGAGTGTACAAGCCGCACCCACAAATTCAATCTCCACATGTGCCGGATGATCTTCCCAGAAACCTTCAAAACCAAGGTGATGATCGATTACTTCTTCCACACTCGGTAGCTCAACAATCGTATCCAACCGTTCAGGCTCTGAAACATCAATCACTATGAAGCTATCGTCTGCATGTTTCTCGTATACTGTCTGTACTGGAGCATCCCAAGAGCGAACAGTCGACGGAACGCTATGATTACAAGGCGCTGTCATAACAGCACACGCTTCCTCACCCTGGAGATTTAAGAGTTCTGTATAGGCCACACAGCCTGCGTAGGCGTCAATATCCATAAACCCTCGTCCGGATGTGACAATTTTCATAGCATGTTCGGCATTTTAATCATTGCTTTAGTATATCATCGCCATGATGACCGATTTGTGGACTGGATAACACTTTTGCTGATCGGTATGTTTCCTGATACTATAGACAATCTACTATGCAGGTATTCTCATCACTCACTAATCCTCGTGTTTCCTCTATTTTGTTATCTGGAGGGATTGGCGTTATTCCGACCGATACGGTGTATGGCCTTGTGGCGCGCGCTGAGCATAAACAAGCCGTTGAACGACTATACGATCTTAAAAAGCGTGCTCGACAGCCGGGTACGATTATTGCTGCTAATATTGAGCAGCTTCATACGCTTGGGTTTGCCTATCATGCCCTTCACATAGCCGATCAGTTTTGGCCAGACGCATTAAGTGTGATTATTGATGCTAGCTCTACTGCAAAATACCTCAAAACTACCCTGTCCGATCTGCCGGTTCGTATCCCAAACCATGAGCATCTCTTGCGGCTACTTCGTCAGACCGGACCGCTTATGACAACAAGTGCTAATCATCCGCACCAGCCGACTGCGACCGATCTAACAACGGCTCGTAACTATTTTGCGGATCAAGTGGATTTCTACGTTGATGGTGGTGAGCTAAGCGGCCGTCCGCCATCCACTATTATTCGCATCACTGACGGCAGAATAATCGTAGTCCGCCACGGTGCTGTCACCATGTCACCGTACGACAGAGACTGATTCAGATATAGCAGACTCCTAAAGCTCTTTGATGTCGTCACAGAAAGCAGCCGGATATTTATCTCGTAACAGCTCTCCTGCTTCAGCTGGAGCTTTCCATTCAATAGTCAGATGGGGCTCCTGTGCAAACGGCTCTTTACTATCAACCGTCCTAATGGGATATGCTATCAGCATAAGCGCTATTTCGCCTCCTGGGATTGGAATCTTTTTCGGAGATCGTGCTACGATAGGTGGCCCAACGACCTCAAAGGCCTCAATACCAACCTCTTCCCTCATCTCACGAACCAATGTCTCTAAAGGATCTTTCTCATCCTCATCAATTCGCCCGCCTGGAATATCATAATACTGTGTTCCTGAAAACGTTTCGCGCACTAATAATAACTTACCCTGCACGTTGCGGAGGAGCCCTTTAACGCCAACATGAAATACCTGCTCTGCCATCACACCTCTCCCCATGTATTCCCAATCGTCACATCCACATCAAGCCGTATACCAAGCTGAGGATAGATATTTTCCATTGTTTCTTTCAGTATTTCCCCAACGCGTTTAGCATTCTGACGCGGACACTCCACGAGAATAGAATCATGAATCTGGAGGACTTGCCAGCCATAGATATTAGCTGGCGTAGTTTCTGACATGTCAGAAACCAATACGCCAAACTCCTTCTCAACCGCAATCATCGCCATCTTCATGAGGTCAGCCTCCGTACCCTGGATTGGCATATTAGCCGCCGCTCGCTCAGCTGCTTGGCGAACAATAAAATTACTTGATTTCACATCTGGGGTTGGCCGGCGGCGACCAAAATACGTCTCCACAAAACCATCGTGTTTCGCCTTCGCAATCGTCGCATCAATATACGCTCTGATCGGCGCGCGCAACCGAAAATACTCATCAATAAACACCTTCGCGTCATGAAAGCTCATCCCCGTTGCCGCGGCAAGTCCATGGGGGCTCATACCATAGAGAACACCAAAATTAATCACTTTCGCATCCCGTCGCTGCGCCTTTGTCACGGCATCAAGCGGGATTTTATAAACATCAGCCGCCGTTTTGGCATGGATATCCGTACCGGCATTAAAGTCATTGATCATTTTCTGATCACCAGCCAGCACTGCCGCTAACCGCAGCTCAAACTGGCTGTAGTCGGCGCTCACGAACACATTCCCCGTAGCCGGCACAAACGCCTCGCGAATCAATCGGCCAGCCTCACTACGAATCGGAATATTCTGCAAATTCGGGTCCGTACTACTGAGCCGTCCGGTTGCCGCTACATCTTGGTTAAAGGTCGTATGTAACCGCGAACTTGCATCAACAAGCTTAGGTAAGGCATCGACATAGGTATTCAATAGCTTCGTCAGCTCTCGATAGCGCTCAATACATTCGATAATCGGATGGCTGCCTCGGAGTTTATCCAGCTCTTTTTGTCCCGTGCTATAGCCTGTCTTTCCCTTTTTGATGCCTACCATACTGAGCTGCAACTTTGTAAACAGCACTTCGGCGAGCTGTGCTGGCGAACTGATGTTAAACTCATAGCCAACCATGTCATACATCTGACGCTGAATATCTGCTACCTGTTGCGTCAAAGTTTTGCTCATTACCGCGAGTTGGTTTGTATCAAGAATAATCCCGCAATGTTCCATGCGCGCAAGAATCGGGATCAACGGAAAATCAATCTCATAGGCAACCTTTTTAAGTTTCGGCAGCTTCTCAAATACTTGCTGCTGCTCGCCATGTAAACTCCAGATGGCCGCAATAGTCTGCCCTATATCAGCCTCATCAATACCCATAAGATCTGTTAAGCTCCGCGACTTCCGGAGTGGATCAAGCAAAAAGGCTGCTTGTTTCGTATCATAGCAAAGCTCCGGAGACTCCATGATACCCGCTGCCAGCAAATATCGTATCAGGCGTCCTCCGTCATGAGTGACAACTTGACTGCTTGCAAGATACGTCGCTATGCTCGTAGGTGCGACAAGACTATAGCTACCAGGACTCGATGAAACATAGAGCTTCTCGTCACGCTGGTACATCACAATGTAGTCCGCTGCCGCAAGCTGGGTTGTAGCTGGCTCATCCCAATCCCGAAGTATAGCAGGTACCAATGTTGACATAGAGAGCATACTCGCTTGCTCCCCACCCTCATGGTGTTGCATATAATCCGGAAGTCGTTGAAGCAGACTACGAAATTCCAACGTTTGTAAGAGATTACGTAATTTGGCCGTATCTAAACTTCGTACATCCATCGCCTCAAGGTCAAAAGGCACTGGGGCATCAATATAAAGCCGCGCTAATTCTTTGCTCAAATAGGCAGACTCTTTCCCTATCTCCAGCTTGCTGCGCGTCGCACCTTTTATCTCATCAAGGTGTTCATATACCCCATCGAGAGTGTCGAATTGCTGTAACAAGCTAATAGCCGTCTTCTCACCTACCCCCGCTACACCCGGTATGTTATCTGAGCTATCACCTTTGAGTGACTTCAAATCAAGAAACTGTCCGATCTTGATACCATATTTTTGTTCAAAAGCCGCTACGTCAAATTTTTCAATGTTCGAAAAGCCTTTTTTGAGCGCATATAAAAAGGTATTTTTGTCCAGGATTTGCAACGCATCAAGATCAGAGGTGATCAAATACGTCTCAATATCGCCACGTTTTTCCGCCTCGCGATCAAGCGTCGCCATGATATCGTCAGCCTCATAGTCATCGCACTCATAGAGCGGCCACCCAAACGCTTCTAAAAGTTGATGGAGTATCGGGATTTGCTCATAAAAATCCGGGGGTGCTGGCTTGCGACCCGCTTTATATTCAGGATAGAGCTCAAGCCGTTTGCGAATATTTGTTTTCGGTTTATCCCACGCCACTGCCACATAATCTGGCTTGATCTGCCGCATCATCTCAAGCGCCAAACTCGCAAAGCCAAATACGCCCCCTGTCGGCGTCCCATCCTTTGTACTGAGACCCGGCATGGCATAATACCCGCGATAGAACACGCTCTTGCCGTCGATGATTGCCAGCTTTTTCATACTATCCAGTATACGCTACCGGACAGGATATCGAGGATAAGGATACATCCGTTCGATTTGGCTACACAAAGAAACTTGGATTATTTCTCTCTCCTCACACACACGTTCGGTCGTTGCGAGCGCCGGACCACCAAGCTTTTTTATTCTTTGCGTAAGGATTTCTTCAAAGGAAACGCGTGCCACACCGTTACGCTTGTCACCGAAAAACCTCCCCACTAGTGCCATATCAAGCAAAGATCGCTTTTCATCAATCACCCTTTGAGCACGGTCTGAGAACAAAGCATAAAGCCTCTGCATAACAACATCAGGCGTATTCGGCATTGTATCAAGCCCCATCATACATGCCAGTAAACCCTGTTCATCACTGCTAATCCGTCCGGTTTCGGCCATCTTCTCTAGCATCATTCGTGGATTAATCGTATCTTCAACAGAAGATTCTTGCGTAAGACTACAGTATTCAACTTGCTCACCCTCGACCGTTTTAAGAACTATCGTGCCATTTTGTAATGCACCCGCGATACTGCTCGCAAGAGAGTCTATTTCACCATTCATTTCTTGCACCGACTCACGAATCTCCCGTGTTGTCGGTCCAGTGTTTCCCCATTCCTTATCAAGGAGTTGCCAGGCTTGAGTGCCACGCAAGAATTCACCTACCAGCGCGACTCTTCCGAGAGCTTGCCGGGGCAAAAGATCATTTGGGCGCAGTTCTTTCTCTAGGTTCATTACTCCTTCAAAATCCTCAAGTAACGCAGCGACATCAATATCAGGAGGTAATGCCACCCCTAACGCTGCCTCAAGCGCGCGCCGAAATCCTGTACCTCGAGTTATCTCTGGTGAATTCTTCTCCATAGACTGATGATGTCACAGTGGCGCTACAAACTCAACCAGTAGCGGAATCAATTTTTTGACCTAAGCTTACCTGGTATGACCCCTTGCGGCATCTCTTCGAGCTTTCTCGGCCAGCTGTGCATCACTCGTATAGCTTCCTTCGATAGGACGCTGTCCGGGACGCTGGTCTACGCCTCTCTCACCAGTATCGCCTTGGGCGGCAGCCGCTGCAAGAATTCCAAGCAACATTTGGCTTGCTGTCCCAATCTCAGTCCTATCCGGTCGCCAATATCGTTCACCACGCTCGCCCATTATAGTCTTCCTTTCTGGATAACCACCTGTCGCAACATACTATTCAGTGCTTGAGGGGTGTTTTCATTCATAAGTATCTGATCGCATTTTTCCTTAACGGCAGCCATATTGAGAGTCGTGCGGTCACTCTCTATCGTCGGATGCATCTCTGCTGCTTCCTCCGCCAAGAATTCTTCATAGGTCTTGTTGTCCTCAGTGCCTCGTCCGCGATCGGCTGCTTGGATGCGGGCATAGCGCACCCTTGGATCAGCGTCAATCCACAGCATGATTCCGCCAAGCTCATGTACCCGATCAGCTTCGCCAGGATTACGTAAACTCGCCATCGCAACGCCATTATAGCGGTCATCTTCAGCCTGATACAGCTCATACGCTTTATCGACGAGTGCCCCAAGCCCGTACTTGCTGCGCCACTCAGTGCTAATCATCCGCAAATTTTCTCGCTCGACGGGAAGCTCACGCTTTCGGCATTCCGCGCGCAGCATATCCGTGACTGATATAAAAAGGTATCCAAACTCACTTGCCAGCAAATTTCCCACTGTATCCTTCCCGCTCCCGTTTGTTCCAGCAATACCAATAATTTTGTTCATCATAGCAATCATAGTAACAAGTTATTCTTGTCTCGTCATTATTTTATAACATAATATTGACTTTTTATTAAACTTATGTATAATCTAATTCATAACCATTACAAAAATAACCATGTCAGAATATCCATCAAACAATCACTCTCGCACCCCCCAAACGACACAGTCGCTTCTTGAGAGTGTACGAGAAAAGGGAACGCTCAAGAACCAAACCGTTATACGCAGAACAGGCGATATAGTAGTCCGTACTGCACATCGTGAATCGCCATCACATGTTGGAAACAAAAACCATAGGCCCTTCATAAACCGAAGCCATATCTCACCGCAGAAACGCCCAGGAGATACATCTCGCACTGAGTTGGGTCTCAGTGATGTATGGTCAGCACAGCAGCATCTCAGGCCGACAGAAGACATCTTAGACAGACCTATCCCCGAGACCCCTCCCCAGGAACCAACCACCAGCACTGAACAGCAAGAACAAGTTGACGAAACCGCTCCTGAGTCTATCAGTACCTCACAAAAGTTTATTGAGAGTTTCCGCCGTTGGTTCAGAAAACATCAGTAAATGTCGTTACGGCAGCATTGTTCCTATATTACTGCAAATACTCGTACAATTTCTTGGCGTCTTTGTGCTTGCGAAGCTTGGCGAGAGCTTTTGCTTCGATCTGACGGATACGTTCACGTGTCACCGAAAACTCCTGTCCAACTTCTTCAAGAGTATGTGATTTCCCATCATCTAGCCCAAATCGCATCTTGAGTATCTTTTGCTCGCGTTCGGTCAGCACACTCAAGATATCCTGGACTTGCTCCTTGAGGAGCTGGTTGGCCGCTGAATCCTCTGGACTCGCCGCATCTTCATCCTCGATAAAATCCCCAAGCACCGTGTCATCTTCACCATCATCGCGTCCCACGCCCGCATCTAGGCTCGTGATGTCCTGCTTGATTTTCATGACATACTCAACCTTGTCCGGCTCCATCTCGAGCTCGGCCGCCAACTCCTCAATCGTCGGCTCGCGGTTCAGGTCTTGGGTCATGCGTCGCTGTGTACGCAGCAATTTATTGATCGTCTCTACCATATGCACAGGGATACGAATCGTTCGTGCCTGGTCGGCAATCGCGCGAGTAATCGCTTGGCGAATCCACCACGTCGCATAGGTTGAAAACTTAAAGCCTTTGTCTGGATCAAACTTTTCGACGGCTCGCAGCAATCCGGTATTCCCTTCCTGGATCAAATCGAGAAAATCAAGACCGCGACCACTATAGCGTTTGGCAATACTCACCACGAGACGCATGTTAGCCTCTGCCATCTGATCTTTAGCCTTTTTGTCGCCCTGAACGACCCGTTGTGCGAGCTCTAGCTCTTCCTCGGCGTTCAGCAACGGAATCTTACCAATTTCGCGCAAATATAGTCGTACTGAGTCATCTGATACGTCGTCAAAGTACACTTCGCCTGGGTCAGCCTCAATAATCTCCTCATCATCCTCAAAAATATTGGGGTCAGGCTCTTCGAGCGTCTCGATATCATTGAGGCTCGCAAGATCACCATCAACAGCTGGTATGTCCGCAAAATCATCATCGATTGGCGGTTGGTTGTTTTTAGGCACGCTTATTCTCCTTGATTAACGCAGTGAGCTGAACGCGGAGTTCCTGAGCTTTCGCAGTATCATGCGCTATCTCAGCTGCTCGTAACTGTTCATTTATATGGGATTTGGTTTGTCTTAATTTTTCGTCTTTTATTCGTCTTACGAGCTGCACGGCTTCTGTCAGTCGGCTCGTGACATCGACTGTACCGTAACGCGTCTCGGCTTTGAATAGAACTATTTTGACATAGGTTTCAAGATATTTCAAATTATCCGGGAGATTTTCGGGAAACGCGTCGCCTAAATGCTGTAGTATATAGCCCAATAGTCCTTGGCGAACTTCACCGCCTACGTCATCCGGCTGCATATGGCGCAGAGCATCGTGGACGGTCGCATCGAGCACCGCTAGTCCGAGCAAAAAGTCTTGATGCACCTCAGGATCATGGCCCGTTGTAGATACAGTCACCGGCTTGAATCGTCGAGCAGGCTCTTTCTGGAAACTGAGATTCAGTTTTGCCGCTAAAGCACGGCGTGAAGCTCCTGTGACTTCAGCAATCCGTCCCAAATAATGTTCTTGCACCACAGGATCCTGGAGCATACGAATAATAGAAAGTGTCTGCGTACTAAGTTCTCGCTTACCGACAGCAGACGACAGATCATAGCGCTGAGAATACTGGTCAATAATCCACTCCAGCGCTGGTTGGTGTGTCTCAATAATACTGCGCCATAATGCTGGATCACGTTTGACAACTTCATCAGGGTCCTTAAAGTCCGGTGGCAACATGATTACGCTCAGTTCTACCCCGACCCGCTCAGCGATCGGTATAGCTCTTTCCGTTGCAGCAATCCCCGCCTTATCACCATCAAAACAGAGCCGGACATGACTCGTCAACCGAGCCAAGCTCTTAAGATGATGCTCGGTCAATGCGGTCCCAGCCGCCGCGACTACTTGCTTTATGCCTGCCTGATGCGAGCTGATCACATCGAGATTTCCTTCGACGAGCACCACATAGTCAGAGCTCCTGATCGCTTCTTTTGCCTGATATAATCCAAACACTTGTCGTCCCTTGTCATACAGCAACGTCTGCGGCGTATTGAGATATTTGGGGGCATGTTTGATATCTGCGAGGAGTCTCCCGGTAAACCCAACAACCTGTCCCTGTCCGTCCGTTAGTGGAATTGCAAGTCTCCCGCGCAAGAGGTCACCCCCCCGTCCTGAGATCAAGCCAGCATCCCGCAGCTCGCTTGGGGTAAATTTTTTGCTCAACAAGAAACGAGACAAAGCTGACCCCTGTTCTGGAGCGTATCCCAGACCAAAATCAATAACCGATTGCTTGTTCAACCCACGAACAATATTGACATAATGAATAGCCGCTGAGTCATGGATCAACTGCCGCTGATAGAACCGTACCGCCATCTCGTTGGCAGCAAGCATACGTTTCTTGCGCTTTGCAAGACTACCATCCCCTTTTGTTTCGTACATACTGAGATCAACCCCAGCTTTACGCGCCAGCAGCTCTAGGGTTGCCCGAAAGTCCAGTCCTTCTACTTCCATGACAAACGAAAAAATGTCACCACCTTTGTTACTACTAAAATCATGCCAAATCTGCTTTTCTGGCGAAACAAAAAAGCTCGGGGTTTTTTCCTGCGAAAAAGGACTGAGTCCTTTCCAGCTACGTCCTGCTCGTTTGAGTGGCACATATTCACCGATGACATCTTCAATAGCCAACCGGTTGCGCACCTCCTCTTTTGCCTCATCAGAAATCATGTCTTTAGTATATCATTCTGTACCTCTGTAGATGATTGTGCTTAAATAGTGACATGGAACCAACCTTTATACCACCTGTCGCCAATCGGCGCGCGGTCAGAGCATTCCCCTTTAAAATCCTTTGGGTTGTTATCATTGTTGCAGTACTCGGAATGATTGCAGCGGGCATGATGCTTCTCTCTCGAGTCCCTAGCCCAACGGACGAGATTACCCGGCTAGAGTCAAAACTTCTCACCCTTATTGATATCACTGCTGAAGGTCGCAAAAATAGCAAAAATCCTGACGTCAGCAAAGCAACCGCTGACATAAATCTTATTGTTCGAAGTGATCTTGATTTGATTACCACAGCTACAGGGGGCAAAAACCCAAAACCAAACACCACTATCATTGCAACTGAAAAAACTGACTCCAAAGAAGCTCTGGAGAAACTAAAATCAGCAGCTATTAACGGTCATTTTGATCAAACCTATGTCCCGATCTTGATCGAAAAACTTGAGGCCGCCAAACTACAGCTGGAAACCGTTAATAGCAAGTCGGCTCGTCCTGAGCTCAAATCCGCAACTCTTGCGGTCTACAATCATCTGACGGGATTTATTGCCTCCCTCAAAGACATTTCACTCTAGTGCCTAACAAGTTCGTAGCTATGACGGATAAGATCAGCTAGCTCATCAGGGGGTACTTGTCCACTGCAAATTATTGTATTCCAGTGCTTTTTATTGAGATGATAGCCAGGCAATACTGACTCGTATTTTTCACGGAGGAGTTCTGCGAGCTGTGGATCACATTTGAGACTTATGCGAACAGGGTGACTGTTCTCCGCGACCAGCGCCACCATCTTGCCGTCAACAGAGTGGATTTTATATACCGCAGTCGTTTCATCAAACGGATAATCTTTTATAACGTCAGGCAATGCTTCGATCATCGCCTCTACATCATGCAGTGTAATCATGCTCTTAGTATATCCTGTTTTTAGGCTATTCAGCGCTTGATTGCCCAGCTAAGCCCTTGACCGTTGAATCCCATCGAAGACGATTCTTGATCGCCATAAGCTGCTCTGGAGTTGATTTTTTGACAAGTTTACTGCTGTTGTCACTGCCAGCAACACTAAAATGATACTGTACTGATAGTTTTTTGAGAGCTTGTTTTTCAGCTTGCTCCAGACAGGTATCGTGATATGTTTTACAGACTTCACCGAGTTCCATCCATTTCTCGATATCAGGATTGTCAGTAGCTTTGAGAGAGACCGTCATCGATAGCACCGCACTTCGCGTCACTTCGGTATTAAATTGCTGATCAAAAATGAAGTTTCCGAGGCTATACATAATGAGATGTCCCTTATAGGCCTCGCTAGACTGCACCCAATGTGGATGATCACCGATCACCACATCCGCCCCTGCGTCAACTAATGAGCGGTAAAACGCTGTTTTGATTGTATCCGGTTCGGCTTTGTACTCAGCACCACTATGGGGCATGGCAACCACGGGCATGACACGGGCATAGCGCCGGATTAGATTGATCGATGCTTCGGTCGGCGTCTTGAATACCCCATGATAACCACACCATGTCATCGGCAGTGAAGCTTTTTTTATGGTCGAATCGCTCATCATGATGCGAGCCGGCATTGCAATAACGTCACAGACATTTTCATAATCTTCTGGATCGAACGTTCCGAAATATTGGATTCCACTCGATTCGAGATGCTGTCGCGTTTCCACTAACCCCTTCTCACCGCCTTGGTTGTCCGTATGGTTGTTGGCGAGCGTCATCACGGTGAACCATTTTTTTGCCTCCTCAAGGTACGCTGGACTACAATCAAACGATAAAGTTGTATCTTCTTCGCGCGAGCTGACTTTGGGATTATTGGTAATTGGACATTCCATATCGTTGATCCAGGCATCATACGAGTCCCGATCAAACTCACTCAGCCGCTGAAACGGATAGGCATATTTCTGATCCGACTTCATCGACCAATCATTGATATAACGACCCCAGAAAACATCTCCAACGATCATCATCTTGCTTTCGACGTGTTTGAGTGTCGGCTTCGGAGGGGATGGAGCTTGCGCCGCATCGCCAAGTATTGAAGCGGGAGATGATGACAATGTTGGTTTTGTTGCATGATAGAACATAAATCCACCCGTAATCAAACCTACAAAAGCTACCGTACTATACAGCCTCAGAGAGAAATGCTGACGACGTTTGATATGTAGCATTGCTAGCAACTCACTTTTTTGAGGTAATACTGTAATTCCTCGATACTTCCACGAATATCATCAAGCGCCCGGTGCTTTTCGGGTTTGGCAAACTTTTTACTATACTTGCCTTCAAAGACAACCTTCCAAGCACTTACATCAAGCATTCGATAGTGCAGCCGCGCGTCGAGTTGTTTCCAATAATGCTCAATAAACTTCCGATCTTGGTGAATCGAGTTACCCGCCAGCAGTACGTTTGGCTCAGCTACACAGTACTCATTGATAAATGCGAGTATATCTCGCTCCACAATATCAGACGAGCGGCCAGCGTTATTTTGTTTGAGCAGACCTTCACGTGCTTCGGAATTCTCATTCCAAAACACGGCACTCCGCGCCATTTTTTCACGGATAATGAGCTCATCATGCTTGATGATCCCCTCAAACGTCGCAATTTCACGTAGTTCCCAGTCCGTAACGATCGCCGCAACCTCAAGAATAATATCTTCTCTCGGATTTAGGCCTGTCATCTCCAGGTCTACCCACAAGATCTTTTTTGGCTTGAATGCTGGCTTTGTCATACACACTCCTTACGAGCAATTATACCAGTCGTTCGAGCGCAATCATAAATGCCGCTTCTTTGAGTGAGCAATTCTCTTTTCTTGCTCGTAAAATCATTTTGCCCACTGATCGAGACATTATTTCATCGAGCTTGGTGTTAACGTGGTTTTCATCCCAATGCTCATCGGCACGGTTCTGAAGCCATTCCAAATAACTCACGACAACACCACCTGCATTCGCTACTACATCCGGGATGATCGTTACGCCCCTGTCAAATAAATCTTGGCCTGCAAGATCATCTACCGGAGCGTTTGCGAGTTCAACGATCAAATCCGCCCGGATAGTTGACTGGTTGACAGGATTCACGACGTCTTCCATAGCCGCAAACACTAAGACGTCCGTATCGACGCCGACAATATCCTCGCTAGAGCGCACTTCACCAGCTAGCTCCTCCATCACGGTACGCGAAAACCGTAATCCTGAGAGAGATAGACCATCTGGGCTGTATCTCATCTGACGCGAGTTAGCTATCGCTACAATTGTCGCGCCCAACTCCCTTTCGGCAAGTTGCGCAAAATAAAAGCCAACGTTTCCAATTCCCTGAACCGCAATTCTCATATTTTTCGGACTCTTGCCTTGTGATTTGAGATACTCACGCAGCGCAATCATCCCGCCGCGGCCAGTTGCCTCCACCCTACCCTCAGAGCCACCTTTTTCAACTGTCTTTCCGGTAAAGCTCGCTCGGGACGTATCGCCCGTCAGCTGCTCGTATTCATGCACCATCCAGTCAATCACCTGCCCATCCGTATTCATGTCAGGTGCTGGTACGTCTTTATCCGGGCCAACGTGGTCAGCCAGTCCGCGCACATATTCTCGAGCGACTGCCTCAATATGTACCTCATCATACTGCCGCGGGTCAAAGGCCACCCCGCCCTTGCCGCCGCCAAGCGGTATATCAACCGCAGCGCATTTGATACTCATCAGTGTTGCAAGAGCCCGTACTTCGGCATGATCAACGTGCGGGTGAAACCGTATACCGCCTTTATAGGGTCCTCGTTTGCTATTGTGTTGTACCCGATAGGCTTGATGCGTATGGCCGTTCACGACAATCTCAAAATGATGTTCACGCTCCGGCTCTGTAAATACCGCGATCTTTTCATCGCTCCACCCCAGCCGTTTTCCCGCTCGTGCTATTTGCGCCACCGCACTTTCCAGCATGTTCATGTTGCTACCCTCCGCATTCGTACATGATATTGTGACGAATCATCACATATTGTCAATCACATAAATCATCGTTATAACTATAGGTGGCAGCGACCACACCAAAGGATACCCCATGTACGACATGGCACGTCTACAATGTTCCTTCGGCAAAGATCTAAGCGGCTTACCTCCCAAAAGGAGTGACAGAACAACGAAGACACGCCCGGACACCACCGTCCGACAATCAAACGGCACGTTCAGCACTAAACGTACACCAGAAGGAGGCTATAGACTCCGCAGAGCATAACTCTCCAAACCCAACCGCACCCGCTGCCACGCCCCGACCAACCGGTCGGGGCTTCACTAGATAGGAGAGTAATGGATATTCTGAAGAGCAGTCTCAAGTTTTTTTTGATACTTCCCGTATTCTTCCGTCAGTTCATGCTCATCCGTAAAAATCTCCGAGAAGGCTACCACCCCAACTAGATTTACCGAATCAGGGAGCGGAATGGCACCGATATTGCTCGAAACAACGGTTTTGAGATGCTCAATTGCCCGCGCTCCACCGACAGAGCCATGTCCGACAAAGAGAATTGGCTTGGCTTTAAGCTGCGTATCCACATAGTCTAGGGCATTTTTCAAAACAGCCGGGTACGAATGATTGTACTCTGGCGTTACGATAATGTACGCCTCGGCTTCCGCTAGTTTATCCAACCACTTTTGAGCTTCAGGACGAGGGTGTCGGTTTTTGTTTCCAAGCGGGGGTAATGGCTCATCAAAGAACGGCAAATTGTAGTCTACAAGATCAACCAGTTCAATAGTATGTTCAGAAAGGATACGCCGAGCCGTCTTCTCAACCCACCCGGCAACACTGGGAGTCGCCCGTCCGTGCCTTGTACTACCAACGATAACCTGGATTGTCATACTATCTCGCTTTTTGCTATACTTTGTATAGTAATAGTATAGCATAATATAGAGAAGTGCATGAAATTAGAACCCTCTCCCGGCTGCATCCAAAGCGCAACAGACATCCTCGGTAACAAATGGACCGCGCTGATTATTCATGAGCTGGCTCAAGATACAAAACGATTTGGTCAACTCGAGAAGGCGATTCCAGGACTTAACCCGCGCACGCTCAGTAAGCGTCTCGATGATCTGGAGCGTGATGACGTTATCAAAAGCTGCAACGATACAAACTCCCCCTCCTATCGCTGCTATGCATTGACAGACAAAGGGCAGGATCTTATTCCAATCATTCGCGCCATGGCAAAATGGGGTGAAAAGCACCCCTGTCAAAAAGCCGATCCCAGCTGGAATATTGCTTAAGCGTCTTTTTTGTGGTCAAGACGGTCAAGTTTGAGCATATGTATGATCATGTAGACAACCAATGCCGTCGCAAGTAGTGAAATAAGCGAGCTGACAAAGGCGCCCCATTTGAAATCACCGACGCGATCACCAATTTGTAATGTCCAGGTCGCAGCCTCGAGACCTTTTTGCGAGCCAATGATCAGCTGAACTAGCGGGTTGATAAACGCTTCAACTAATCGTTTGACGGTATCGCCAGCTGCAGTACCAATCGCTAAACCAACGGCTAGTCCGACAACGCCTTGTTCGCGAATAAAATTCATAAATCCGCCCGCATGGTGGGCGGCAGCGATACGTCGTACCTTTGTGGTCTCAGCCTTTGCTTTAGTGGCTTCAGCTTTCGCCTGTGTAGCAGCCTGCTTAGCTTCTGTGGCGGAGTTGCGTGATGATTTACGGGTAGTTTTCTTAGTAGCCATGTAATCTCCTCTGTTATCTCTTATTGAAATAAGCATACCATCTACTAGAGAAAAAGCAAGTCAAATCATCTTACATCGACTCTATAGGTTCGATACCAAGTACCTTCAAACCACCAGCAAGCGTATCACGGTATTGTCTAACAAGTAGCAGACGTATCTGCTCCCGCTCATCACTGATGATACGGCTGGTTTCATAAAAACGATTAAAGGCTTGTGCCAGCTCATACAGATAGGTGCAAATATGATGCGGTAGCAGCTCATGGGTCGCCCGTTTGACAACCTCCTGATATTCGCTCAGCTTTCGGAGCAAAGTCCGTTCATTATCATCAAATGCTGCCTTTGAAACATCAGTATTTTCTGACCGTCCCGACTTACGCAAAATCGAACATGCCCGAGCATGCGCATATTGCAGGTAGGGACCACTGTTACCTTGGATACTAACCGCTGCATTGATGTCAAACACGATATCGCCACCAACATGAACTTTGAGAAACTCATATCTGATCGCCCCAGTCACAATCGCTTCAGTCACTTCGCCGCCGCGCGCTCTAATAGCTTGTTTGATCTGGTCAAACAACCAACCAATCTCTATCACATCGCCGTCACGCGAACTCATCTTGCCAGTCGTAAGTAGTAACGTTCCAGACGAGATATTAACCGTCACACCTTTAAGCTCAGGAAAGCAGAGCTCGGCCGCCGCGATGACGCCTTTGAAATAATCTTTTTGTTCTACGGCCGTGACAATATAGCTTTTATCCGGATGATACTGTTCATTTTTGAGCTGCATCAACCCCAGATCACGCGCCGCGTACAATCCTAGCCCATTCGAGCCGACAAACGCATTGTCAAACGAACCATGCTCCGAACCTCTAAAAATGAGTGCACCCTGGCTCTCTTGAAATATCTGCGGTACGTTGTTGCGTACAATTGTAACGCCGCGAGCATCGGCATCACTCTCCAAAAACCGTTTCACGACTGGCTTATTGCCAAGACGAGCAACAATCGCATCGATCTGTTCAAAACTCCAAAGAAAAATAGTCTCGTAGACTGCCGCGTAGACAGGGTCTTCTCGAGTGAATGATTGACGAGCTAGATCGGCAATTTCGGCTTTTGCCACCGCATCGTCCTTGTAAGCGCGACTTCCCTCGGCATACATCTTGCTCATAAACGTATTCCGTTCACCAGCAGGAATATGATCCAGTTTCGATGGGTCACCCTCAACATATCGAAGCAGAGACCACATACTTTTACCGACATGCAGCCCCACATCGCCATGATAACTCACCCGATACATCTTTCCCCCGCTTGCTTCTAGGAGATTGGCGATCGCATCAGCCGTAATCGCATTGAGTGCATGTCCAATATGCATCGCTTTAAACGGGTTTGGGTTATTGGTCTCGATAACAATCGTCTGTCCCTCACGATGAAGCACCGCGGCTTCTTGCGTTAAGTTCAGCAGAACATCATCCGCGAGAGTGATGTTGATAAAGCCAGGTCCAGCTATTTCGACAGCGTACACTTCGGGTAGTTTAGAAACCGCATCAGCTATTGCTTGTCCGATTTCACGCGGATTTTTACCGAGTTTTTTGCTTAATTGCAATGCAATATTACAGGAAAAGTCACCAAATTTTGGATCGGGCCGCGATAACTCTGGAACCACCTGAATACCATAGATATTTTGGGCGGCTCGTGCAATACCATCAACAATCACTTTCATACTGTAATCAGTATAACAGAGGTCCATAGAAAATACCGTATACTACTAGTATATGCAATTACTCGAATATCAGGCCAAGGATTTACTGCGTCACGCTCGGATCGCCATACCAAACCACATCGTGCTTCATGATCCGGCTGAGATCATTCCGTCCGAAGTTTCATTACCGATTGTGATTAAATGCCAAGTTCCGGTTGGTGGCCGCGGCAAACTTGGTGGGGTCAAGATCGTTCACGCTGTTGATGAATTTGCACGCACCTATACAGAAATGTGGCAAAAAGAAATCAAAGGCCATCGATCCTCAGCACTCATGCTCGAAGAAGCCCTCGATATTGATAATGAATATTATCTCAGTCTCCGCGTCAATCGCGATGCTCGCCGTATTGAATGGCTGGTTTCTTCACAAGGCGGAATTGATATCGAAGATAATCCCTCCTCTGTTAAAGTCATCCCCCAAGATGAAAATAACGCTTATGAAACAATTAGTAGTTCACTTGATATAGCCTTGAGCGATATGAAACCGCTCTTACAAAAACTGGAAAAGTGTTTCATCGACAACGATTTACTTCTCTTAGAGATCAACCCGCTTGTGCGTACGAAAACGTCTACGCTTGTTTGCGCAGATGCTAAAGTGCTTGTCGATGATAATGCCCTGTTTCGCCAGCCGCTTATGCCTACGCAAACTTCTTCAAGCGTTTTGCCGCTTGGCGGTACAATCGGCGTCATTGCCAACGGTGCTGGTATGGCGATGAGCACGATGGATACAATTTACGCGGCTGGTGGCCATCCCGCAAACTTTCTTGATATTGGCGGCGGAACGGGTGAAAATGTATTCGTCAAGAACTTGCGAGCGATTCGCGATTTACCGAATGTTCATAGTATTATCGTCAACATATTTGCTGGTATCACTCACTGCGATGATATTGCTCGCGGCATTATTGCTGCCAAAAAACAGCTTCATGATTTGCCGCCTCTCTATATTCGTCTTGAGGGTACAAACCGTGAAGAGGCTGTTCGGCTTCTCAAGAAAACTGATATAGCCATCGAGAAAGACCTATCAACCTGTGTGCAAAAAGCACTTCGTAACTCTGGCTCTTCTGTGATTCGTCAGTCACCTCTAAAGCCAGAACCCGTATCAAAGTCTATAGAGGTCGATACGCAACCCCTCACTCCCCTAGCCACCTCCTCACGGCCAATACGCACATTGATCTTTCAGAACCAACCGACCATCGTCCAAGGAATTACCGGACACCATGGCACATTTCATGCAAAAGGCATGATAGACGCGGGTACTAATATTGTCGCAGGCGTCACCCCTGGCAAAGCCGGTGAAGTTGTTCACGGAAAACCCGTATATAACACCGTAGCAGACGCGGTTTCAAACCATCAGGCGACAACCAGTATTGTCTTCGTTCCCGCCCGCTTTGCACGTGAGGCCATGTGCGAAGCGCTCGAGGCTGGCATCACGCTTATTGTGTGTATAACAGAAGGTATTCCCGTTCACGATATGCTTGTAGTGAAGACATTGGCCGATACAAAAAACGCAACAATAATCGGTCCGAACTGTCCTGGATTTGTTGTACCCGGGAGCCATAAACTCGGTATCATCGCTGCTTCTATCACAACTCCTGGCACTACCGCAATCATTTCACGCTCTGGCACGCTTACCTATGAGCTTGCTCATGCTCTTACCCAAAAAGGTATAGGTCAGATAATCGTCCTCGGTATCGGCGGCGATCCGATTCAGGGCATGAATTTTACTGAAGCACTCCAGCTGTGCCAAGAAAGTGCAGGAATTGACCGGATCGTTATGATTGGCGAGATTGGCGGTACGACCGAACAACACGCCGCCGACTACGCAGCCACTCATATCACAAAACCCCTCTATGGTCTTATCGTTGGTCACTCATTACCAGCGGGTCAACAGTTTGGTCATGCGGGTGCTATTGTCGGCAGTTTGGGTGAATCAGCCGCCGAAAAGACTGTATACATGTCTAAACGAAACGTAGAAATGTATACAACTCTTGACGAGCTTATCAAAGCATTATAGATTCATCGAATTAATAGAGAGCGAACAAAACCACAGAATAGCGGATGTGGTCGAGTCGGTCGAGAACGGAATTCAGGGTGCGCCTGGGTAGCGACAAAGAACGGATGGTCGGTTCCTTCGATAAATTCTACGAGCCGTCCATCGGGACTTTCGCCTGAGATCGTAATTCCACCTCTGTTGATTTCAGCCTCGTACATCCGATTGACTTCATAGCGATGTCGATGTCGTTCAGTGATGTCTCGTTCACCGTATAGCGCAAAAACTTTTGAGTCTGAGGTGAGTCTGGCTGGATAGTCGCCCAACCGCATCGTTCCGCCTGTTGCTTCTTTACCTTTTTGGCTTTCCATGAGGTACACCACTTGCTGGTCTGATTTGGCATCAAATTCGCCTGATGTGGCACGAGCAACACCGCCTTTTCGTGCCGCTGCGATTACCGCTACCTGTAGACCAAGACAGAGACCAAGATAGGGCTTGCGCTGAGTGAGCGCATAATCAGCAGCTTTTATCTTGCCCTCGACACCGCGCGTACCAAAACCGCCCGGTACCAAAATACCATCATACACATCAAGCACATTGTTGTCGCTCGTTTCAAGCTTCTCCGCATTTACCCATTCATATTTCAGCCCAACCCCCTCGTGCCACGCGGCACTTTTGAGCGCTTCGAGTACTGAGAGGTAGGTATCTTCATTATCAAGGTATTTGGCAACAATCCCTACCGAAACATATTTCTTATGGTGTGTCGTGGCTTTTCTAACGACATCATGCCATTGAGCAATGTCTGGCTCTCCCGCCGCTAAACCGAGAATATCCATGATTTGCCGATCTATACCCATCTCTCGGAGGGTTTCAGGAACTCTTAGGACCGTGTCAGCATTTGGAACGACTGCAACTGCCTCCTCGGGCACGCCACCGAACAAACTGATTTTGCGGCGGATAGAGGCATCTGGCTCATGTTCAACGCGCGCCACGATGATATCCGGAATGATGCCAAAACCGCGCAGATCACGCATCGCATTTTGGGCTGGTTTGGTTTTAAATTCTTTGCTAGCCAGCAAATATGGTACATAAACAACATGAATGAAGGCGACATCGCCTCGATGTTTGTGAGCAAATTCCCGGAATGCTTCGACAAAACTTAGCCCCTCATAATCCCCTACCGTCCCCCCTAGTTCGACAATATGAACGTCAGAGCCTGCTCCAGCCTTAATAATTGTCTCCTGGATAGCACCCGTTAGATGCGGAATAAGCTGCACGGTCTTACCGAGAAACCTACCGGCACGCTCGTCTTCAATCAGCTGCTTCATCAGACGGCCAGAAAGCGTGATGCTATCCCGGGTTGTTTCTTCGTCCAAAAAGCGCTCATAATGCCCGAGATCAAGATCCGTCTCAGCTCCGTCTCGGGTCACAAAACACTCGCCATGTTCCGCCGGATTAAGCGTCCCAGCATCGACATTGAGATACGGATCACATTTTTGAATAGATATACGGAGGCCTCGAGATTTTAAAAGAGCACCCAAGCTTGCTGCCGTGATGCCTTTACCTACTCCAGAGATGACGCCCCCCGTCACGAAAATATATTTTGGGGTTGATTTCATGTATATCTATTATACCTCCTTCGGATATATTTTGTCATTGCTGTCTCGTTGTAATTATTGTTATACTAACAATAGATAAATTGGGGGGATAAACTATGCGCTCGCTCTATAGGTTCTTGCTAGCCATCTTTGCTGGTACGGTGATGGTCTCAACACCAGCAATGGCAGCTTCGTCGGTATTACTGAATGGTCAGACTCATTACTATACCGTGCAGATGAGAAATGACCGGCAAACAATAACGTATGCAAAGATAATTCTTAAAGCGCCGCAGAACGAAGAGCTAAAACGTTATACGTTTAGCCTGCCAGAAGGCGTGAGCGCTACAAATCTCTCTATACAACAACTGCGAGCCAAAGTGAGTAGCCAACCCTGTACGAACTACGAACCAATAGCGGACTGGCTAAAACGTCAACCCATCACCTCAAGCCCATCAAGCTATGAGACAACAAAACGATGCCTGACCTATAACGCATCAGCAACGGATGAAAACTATGACTATGAAAAGCCCATGTACGATTCAACTGACTACTACGGGACTCAATATTATTCGTCGCGGCTTGATAACTATACCTATACTGATATTCAACCAGAGCACAAGGGGCAAACCTACACCCTAACTCTCCCCGCCCCAATCCAGCCTCAAAAACAGGGTGCTTTACTGGTTTCTTATACGAGTAAAGATCACATCAAGGGCCAGTTCGGTGTCTATACATACAATTATCGTACCCTGACAACGGAACAAATGATCGATCGAGCAACCGTTGTAATCAATTTTGATGAGGATCTCTATGCGCGACAAGCATCCCAAAAACGCCTGTCTGACACACCTCTCAAGGCTGCATCAGGCACGGAATATACATCACCCGCTAATGCACAAAATAACCGTAGCGTCGAACAAGGTGGAAGAATCGTAAAAACACAATCGAAACTTCTACCAGGTGATACCGTATCAATTAACGGCACCTTTGCAACTGAGCGTCTACTACTATATGGCCAAGAATTCTTAATCGGTCTACTGATGCTTATGATTACTCTTTTTGTAGTACGTCGATTATATATTCAACGACGGTCTTCAATAAAAGGAAAAGGACGTACAGGAAAAAAATCTAGTGCTGCTGAAACACCCCTCTGGAAACGTTCGTTAGATGGTACGGTTGTCACAACAGATGGATTAAGCGTCAGACGAATGTTTGGCGTTTCACTGCTCAGTATCGCTATCACTACTGTAAGCACACTTATCGTAGGCACACTTGCTCGCGAAATGGCGTACAGCGATATCGGTACGACAATCTTGATGCCAATCGCTATAATTATGATCGTTTTGTTAGCTGGAATCGTTATACCACTATTTTATATTGCCCAATTTGGTATGCATCGAGCATGGCGCTGGGCGATTCTACACCTCATCCTTGTTATGATTGCACTTGGAATATTTGCGCTCGCCGCTAATTTGATCGGCAGCGAAAGCTCACCGATACCCTATTTGAATTAAAAAGCCATCGTCTTTACATGGACTCGCATCCTATAGGTATTTTCCCAAATACTATTGTGATACCTATCGAGTTGATAGTACCGATTATTACGAAAAACAACCTACTATATCGTAGTTAGCATAAAAAGCAACGTTGTATTTTGAAAGCACATGCTTTACGATGATGAGGATCACGAGAGATCAAAAACAAAAACGAGGATTTAAAAATGAAACGGTTTACTTCTCGCCACTGGCGATATTTGGGGATGCTCGTGCTCTTTATCGGAGCACAATGCGGCGTACTATTAGCAAACAATCATGTCGCCGAAGCTATCATGTGTAACGGCACTACATCAACAACGGACTGTTTAGTCCAAGAGGTCGCAAATTATACGGGAAAATACAAAACCATCACTAAAGGAAAAGGGCTTTTTGAAGATCGTACGGGCGATTCATTGTCAATAACTATCCCTAGCTGCGCGGCTGGTCCTGCAACGATTGTAAAAGCGGAACTCCAATGGGTAACTCGTGACGAGGATAGCGGGTTTATAGATCCAACGGCAACCCTTGCCGTAGATGGTGGTACCGTAAATACTTTGAACGCTTCTCGTCAGTACAAAGCTACACCAACTGGTTCACTCTTCTATATGTCCAATAGCGTTGATATAACCTCTCTCGTACAACCTGGAACACATACCTACGTCGCTGATGATATTCAAACATCTAACACACCTGGTATTGACACGACTCAATGGGGTTTTGCTATACACGCAGTCTACGAATGTGCCGAGTTTCCTGAGGTAACTATCTATCAAAAAGACGGCCTTGATCTACATTGGTGGAATTGGTCGACTCCATATGCCAAAGACCGCTCCGAACTTATGTGCACCTCGTTTAGTCCTATCTCGACAGCCAGAACTGCGCGAGTTGACATATCTCTGCCAGGGGCAGCCTCGCCCGAACGTGAAGCAGACATATGGTATAAAACTGGCTCCGACACTATGCCCGGTCCAACGGATTATGATCTACTCGTTAATGCCGACGTAGCCGCCAATGGAGGACAGGTACTTGACCGGCTCGTTCTTCGCTCCGATGATCCAGAATGGGACGACTATCAAGCCGACATACCCCTTGCCGCCAATGACACCTATGTATGTATCCAGGTTGACAGCTCATTTGCTCCCGGTCAACATCCGACCAGTGCAACCGCATCAGGAGCTAGTATGTTCAGTAGTAGTAGCTGGGTTGCAATTCCAACAGGTATCACTCCCCCAACCCCCACACTTTCCCTTGGTGACACCATCTGGAATGACACCAACAACAACGGAACCCAGGATGCTGGCGAAAATGGTATCTCTGATGTCACCGTACAACTATTTCGCGATACCAATAGTGACGGACAGTATACGACTGCGGATGGTACGACTCCGGTAGCAACACAAACCACAGACAGTAATGGAAAATACTTGTTTGCAGGTCTCGCTGAAGGCGACTACCTGGTAGTTATTCCAGCAAGCCAATTCGCAGGTAGTGGACCACTCAGTGGCTACAAAAGCAGCTCCGGTACAAACGGTTCTGTAACTGGACCATTTGAACCGGCCCCTGATCCAGATACTAATACCAATAGCGATGACAATGGCTCTCTCTCATCTGGGTTAGTACGAAGCGGTGCAGTCACCCTCGCTCTCAATAGTGAGCCAACTAATGATGGTGATACTGATGCCAATACCAACCTGACCGTCGATTTTGGCTTCTACCGCCCAGCACGACTTGGCGATACGGTCTGGATAGACACTAACAAAAACGGACAGCAAGACACTGGTGAGAATGGTGTACCAAATGTAACCGTCACCCTCAAAGACGGCACAGGTAATACGGTTGGATCAACAACCACTGGATCAGACGGCAAGTATATCTTCGATAACCTGAACCCTGGATCATACACGGTGACATTTACCAACATTCCATCTGGACACACCTTCACAACACCGAACACTGGGAATGACGTAACTGATTCTGACGCCAACAGTTCAGGCAATACGGGATCGTATACCTTAAATCCTGGTGATGAGAATTTGACGGTGGATGCAGGACTAGTTTCCAGCCCTATCACTCCCCCAACCCCCACACTTTCCCTTGGTGACACCATCTGGAATGACACCAACAACAACGGAACCCAGGATGCTGGCGAAAATGGTATCTCTGATGTCACCGTACAACTATTTCGCGATACCAATAGTGACGGACAGTATACGACTGCGGATGGTACGACTCCGGTAGCAACACAAACCACAGACAGTAATGGAAAATACTTGTTTGCAGGTCTCGCTGAAGGCGACTACCTGGTAGTTATTCCAGCAAGCCAATTCGCAGGTAGTGGACCACTCAGTGGCTACAAAAGCAGCTCCGGTACAAACGGTTCTGTAACTGGACCATTTGAACCGGCCCCTGATCCAGATACTAATACCAATAGCGATGACAATGGCTCTCTCTCATCTGGGTTAGTACGAAGCGGTGCAGTCACCCTCGCTCTCAATAGTGAGCCAACTAATGATGGTGATACTGATGCCAATACCAACCTGACCGTCGATTTTGGCTTCTACCGCCCAGCACGACTTGGCGATACGGTCTGGATAGACACTAACAAAAACGGACAGCAAGACACTGGTGAGAATGGTGTACCAAATGTAACCGTCACCCTCAAAGACGGCACAGGTAATACGGTTGGATCAACAACCACTGGATCAGACGGCAAGTATATCTTCGATAACCTGAACCCTGGATCATACACGGTGACATTTACCAACATTCCATCTGGACACACCTTCACAACACCGAACACTGGGAATGACGTAACTGATTCTGACGCCAACAGTTCAGGCAATACGGGATCGTATACCTTAAATCCTGGTGATGAGAATTTGACGGTGGATGCAGGACTGAAGACCGTAGACACGCCTATTGAGCATGTAGAGCAAATGCTGGCAAAGACCGGCATGTCCATGCCCTTTGTCCTCTCACTATGTTCAATTATGATTGCCATGGCTACCTCATACTTAGTAATTCAACCATGGCGAAGTATGTAGCATCGTTGAATCTAATATATAAACGACCCCTGTTTAAGGGGTCGTTTATATATTAGTTGACGCTTTTTCAAATTAATCTGGCGGAGAGAACAGGATTCGAACCTGCGATAGCATTGCTGCTATACACGCTTTCCAAGCGTGCGCCTTCAACCACTCGGCCACCTCTCCATACCTATGAAAGTATAGCAGATTATAGAAATTGTTGCGTTTTTTTAAAAAGCTGTTGTAATTACATACTGAATAGAGTATAGTAAGACCCAACGAAACCAAATATAATCTAAGGGTGATGATGCCGCGTAAGAAAAAAACCACCGGTAACGTTATTGAATTGTCGGGCGTAACCAAAGAATACGGCTATGACGATACACTGCTGATGGCATTAAATGGTATTGACCTCACTATCGAACGTGGTGAATTTGTCGCTATCATGGGCCCAAGTGGTTGTGGCAAGACAACTCTGCTTAACATACTCGGACTACTCGATTCTGCCAGTGACGGTAGTTACGTTCTCAATACGCAAGAAGTTGCCAGTCTGTCATCACGGCGACGTGCCGATATCCGGTCCAAAGAAATTGGTTTTATCTTTCAAAGTTTCAACCTACTACCACGCATGACTATTATCGATAATGTTGCTCTTCCCCTAACCTACAGCAATATGCCGCGCTACAAACAACACAAAAACGCTAGTCGGTTGCTCAAAACATTTGACCTTCAGGAGCGTGAGTATTACATGCCAACCCAGCTTAGCGGCGGCCAATTACAGCGCGTAGCGATTGCCCGTGCCCTTGTCAATAAGCCCAGTATCATCCTTGCAGACGAGCCGACCGGCAACCTCGACAGTAAAGCATCAGAGATTATTATGAACGAGCTAAGTGATATTCATCGTCGAGGTAACACAATCATTATGGTCACCCACAATCCTGACCTGACTACCTACGCCACGCGGATTATTCATATGCTTGATGGCCGTATTGCTCGTGACACTAAATATCCAACGCCAATTCTCGACACTCGTCAGAAACGACCGCTTGGAAAAACTAAAAAGAAATCGAAACGAGGTTCAGCATGACTCTCACTTCATACGTTCGGGAAGGCTGGGCAAGTCTTCGCAGTACCCGCGTTCGAACCGGCCTAACAACTCTGGGGATTATTATTGGTGTGCTCTCAATCACACTCGTTCTCGCACTCGGAGAGGGTGCAAAACGAACCATCTCTAGTCAGGTTACGGGACTAGACACCGGTATTATTCTTGCAAAACCAGGCGGGATAGATCAACGGGCTGCAATGAGCGCCTATAATCCATTTAGCATCACGACCACCTCAACACTTACTGAGCGTGATATGAAATCGGTCGATGAGCTCAAACAAACGAATGCGGTGGCACCACTTATGTTTATCAATGGTTCAGTTGGATTCAATTCTAAGTCGATTAGCGCTCCAATTATTGCCACCACTCCCGACTTTGTCAGCTTGCTCAAACTAAAGCTCGCGTCTGGCCAGTTCGTCAGTGATACTACTAACCGCGACACGGTTGTGCTCGGTAACAATGCGGCGCTTGACCTACTCGGCAATGACCAGGTTCGCGGACAAGAGGTGCTCATCAAGGGCAGACCCCATACCGTCATTGGAGTACTCAAAAATACCCATGCGCCCGTCAATGCAATCGGTGTCAACCTTGATCGCAGTGTCTTCATTAGTCTCGATGATGGCAAGACCTTTAACCAAGGTATTGCCCAGATTGGACAGATGATTATACGCGCCAGCGACCCTACATCAACTACCGAAACAGCCGCGGCAATCGACAAACGACTGCTCGAAACCCACCAGAATGAACGTGACTTTAGTATCATCGAAGGCAAAGACGCCGCCAGCGCTGCCAGCTCTTTTTATAGCATTATCGTGCTGATCACCGCTGCCGTCGCTGCCGTCGCCCTAATCGTCGGCGGTATTGGTATCATGAATATAATGCTCGTCAGCGTTACAGAGCGCACCCGTGAAATAGGTGTCCGCAAAGCTCTTGGCGCTAGCAATAGTCATATCCTCGGCCAGTTTCTGGTCGAATCACTGACGATGACGGTTGTTGGTGGTCTTATCGGCTTAATTGCAGCCTATATCATCGCATTCTTTATTGCTATGGTCTTCTCTTTTCAGCCTGCGCTCACCTGGGAGATTATTGCAATTGCCATGGGGCTCGCCGTGGGTGTCGGGGTTATTTTCGGCCTCTACCCAGCTATCAAAGCCTCCGAAAAAGACCCCATTGAAGCGCTCCGTCGCTATGAATAAGACTATCCCAGCTCTTTTTTGAGCTTCTCAACCAGTTCAACCGGTGTTGGGTTAACGCCATTGAGAAGTGCGAGATATACACTCACAAAATCACCGAGGGCAAATGTCCAAGCGAGTTGTTTGAGTAGCGTATCCCCAGCTGGTGTAACGATAATCGGCGCCGGGCGCATGCCGCTCAGAAGCCGCTCTGTCAACTCAAACCGTTTTTGCGTGCGAACGTGCTCAAGGTCAGAACGAATCTCAACAACTGCAAACGGTTTCTCGATAGGATGTGAGCTCCAGCCGATAAACTCATTATGGTTTAACTCAGGATATTGGTTAGCCCACGCTGTATTTTTAGCATTTTCATTCATGCAGATTTTCCATTTATTGGCAGCTGGAAATAGCTTGGGTCCAGCGTACATAACCACTGTCTTGCCCATCAATTTCAGGGCAAGTTGTTTAGCATAATTATTATCAGTTACTCTATCCGCTTTCCAGGCTTGTATCTCATGTGTTAACCACTCACCAACACTTGATAGCTCCTGTATATCTGCATATGCTACATCGAGATCCCGAATAATCTGTGTAAACGCATTAACAAAAGCAAAGGTCGCCATACGTGGCTGGATACCAGCTGGAATAGCAAAGAGCGGATAGCCTTTTTCTCGAGCAATTTCCGCTAATTTCCCTCCCGCGGCCACAATAACAATTTGCGCACCAGCTTTTTCAGCATGCGATAATGCTTCAAGTGTTTCTTCGGTATTACCAGAGTAACTGGAGGCTACAAACAATGTATTTTCTCCTACGTATGGAGGTATTTCATAATTTCGGACAATCTCAAACGGTACTTTGGTCTGCGGCCATGACTGGACAACTACCATTGGTAATGCAGAGCCACCCATTCCAGCCCAAACGATTGCAGACACCGGAGCAGTCGGCTGAAACGTTGCATCAAATTGCAGGGTAAAATAAGCACATTGTTTCTCAACAACTCCTAAAGCGTCTTGAGCGTCGCGCTGTGCAATCATATTGGCATTATCTAGTACATCCATAGTCTCTCCTTCTTATTCACAGGCTTATAAATCTATGATACAGTAAAATAAAGCGTTAGTATAAACAACTAAGAGGTGGGCATGAATAAAAGTATTGATCCGATAACTGATGACGCCGAACTTGCGAAAGTTTTGGAGGGTATGCAAGACCCGCCCGTTGCGCCACCCCCCATGACACCGCAACAACCAGCTGCTGCGCCAGGTAGCTTGTCGTTTGATGAAGACATGACCTCAGAGCCTGCTCCATATTTGCAGCCACCGGTTGCTCCAGCATACGCCGACCAGTCGCCCGCGACATCCCTGTCACCGCAGCAACCCCAAGCACCGGCTATGGCACCAGCTGCTCCACAACCACAACCAGCCTATGCTCCACCGAGTATGGCGCCAGTTGCCCCACAACCAAATCCAGCCTATGCTCCTGGCATCGAATCTTCAATTGTGCCTCCCCACACCTTATCTCCTATTGCTGCCGGCAACCTTGATGCCATCAAAAAGGACGCTCTGGACAATCTACGTCCGCTTGTTGATAAACTTACGCTACCTGCGGATGAAAAGTTTGACACACTACTTCTGCTTATTCGCTCAACCGACGACCAGTCACTCGTCACGCCAGCCTATGATGCTGCCCGAAACATCTCAGATGAAAGCAAGCGTGCCCAAGCCCTACTTGATATCATTAAAGAAATCGACTATTTCTCACATCCGAACTCCACGCAGCAGCCAACTCCTCCACCAGCATAAATAGAAGTTTTTTACTAAAAAAGAAAGGGGTTTGACCCCTCTCTTTTTAGCTGAGTACCAATTAATTAAAAACCAACGTTTTTACATCATACCCATGCCGCCTGGCATACCGCCAGGAGCCGCGGATTCTTCTTTTGGCATCTCAACGACTAGTGCACCCATTGTCATCGCAGTTGCCGCGATAGAAACGGCGTTCTGGATAGCTTGACGAGTCACCGCCACTGGGTCAACCACACCGGCAGATTTAAGATCAACCAATTTACCTGGCTTCATGACGTCAATCCCCTGTCCAGCTTTACCACTCTGAACTTGTGCAAGTAGTGCCTCAGCATTAAGTCCAGCATTTTGCATGAGCTGACGGAATGGCTGAAGCAGGGCTTCTTTGACGATAGCTCGCCCTGCGGCATGCGAGTCCGAGCCCGTTACTTTAACCCCATCAGATAGGTTTACAAGCGTAACACCACCTCCGGCAACGATTCCTTCAGCAAGAGCTGCTTTCGTGGCGGCAACCGCGTCATCAACACGATATTTTTTCTCTTCAATCTCTGTTTCTGTCGCACCGCCAACTTTGATGACGGCAACTTTGCCCTCGATAGCGGCAGCTCGTTTCTCATACTGCTCTTTGTCGTATTCTGATGTAGCGTGTAGGGCTTGTTCGCGGATCTGAGCAATCCGATTTTTGACATCAGCGACTGAACCGCCACCTTCGATAATCGTCGTTTCGTCTTTGCTGACAAGAACCTTACGCGCCTTACCGAGAACGCTCAGATCAGCGTTATCAAATGTCCAGCCTTGTTCTTCGGAAATGACGGTTGCACCGGTCAGTACAGCAATGTCCTGCAAGACCTCTTTACGGCGGTCACCGAAAGCGGGTGCTTTAACGGCAACTGTATTGAATGCCCCGCGCAGTTTGTTGAGTACGAGCATTGCAAGCGCTTCACCCTCAACATCTTCGGCGATAAGTACGAGGTCTTTTTTGCCCGCTTGGGCGACTTTTTCGATTAGAGGTGAAATTTCTGATACCGAGCTAATCTTTTTGTCGGTAATAACAACAACCGGATTTTTGTATTCTGCCTCTTGTCGGTTTACATCCGTAACCATCAGCGCACTGCTGTAGCCACGATCAAAGGTAAAGCCTTCGACGACCTCAGCTTCCATCTTGAGGCCCTGACCCTCCTCAACGGTTACGACACCTTGCGCGCCAACTTTTTCGATGACATCTGCAATCAGATCTCCAATCTCTTTGTCGCCGGCGGAAATTGCGGCGACCTCAGCAACACGGCCCTTTTTACCTGTAACCGGCTCACTCATTTTGCCAAGACTCTTCAGGACATCTGCGCCAGCTTCCTCAACACCGCGACGTAACTCCATCGGGTTGTGTCCAGCAGCGATCAAACGGTTGGCTTCACTAAGGATGCTGTAGGTCAGTACCGTCACCGTCGTCGTTCCATCACCGGCAACTTTATTCATTTTGCTGGCAGCTTGTTTGATAAGATCAGCCCCGACCTTGTAGCCGAGCGTTTCGTCATCGACTTCGGGCAGATCAACACCTTCAGCAACCGTTACGCCATCATGGGTAATTGTCGGCTGGCCGTAGCTTTTCTGGATAACCACATTGCGGCCTTTGGGACCCATGGTTGTTTTAACGGCGTCATAGAGAACTTTTGCACCGCCGAGTACTCGCGTGCGGGCATCATCATCATAAAAAACTTTTTTACTCATATGTAGATATCTCCTATTTCATGCCTAGTTTGGCAAGTACATCTTCTTCTTTGAGGATAATATATTCTTTTTGGTCAACTTTGATATCAGTCGGCGTGTAGGATTTGTAGACGATCCTATCACCCTTTTTGACCTCTTTGACATCAGGCCCTACCGCTTCTACAACCGCGGCAATCGCCTTTTCTTTGGCACTTTCTGGTAAATATAATCCACTGGCGGTTCGAGATGTCGCTTCCTCGCGAGTCGCAACGATCCGGTCGCCCAGGGGTGTCAAGATATGACTCATGTATTCCTCCTGAATTATTAGCACTCTCTACTATACATTGCTAACTTAGCACTCGTCAACCATGAGTGCTAAGATATTCTGTCGATCAAACAGTGTACGTGCAGGTGCTCTCAACCCTGCCGCAACACGCGGTGGGGTCGGGACATCCCAAGAAATTATGTTAACCCCTGGTTCTGAGGGGTTAACATAATAAAATTGCATATTTTTCATTATAGTGTTATACTTATAAAAGATACGCAGTATCCGCACCCGATAATTAGGATGGTGGCTATGGAGATAGCTAACGACTGCTATCGCGACCTCCTGGTTAGTGTCGTCGAGGCTAGCATACGCCTGCGATGGCCAATGGAAGTACAGCTTCAGGCCCAAAGCAACATTCAGTATCTTATTTTGGGACATTCAGACCCGCCCTTTGCGTCAGGGTTGAATCACAAACGTAAAGATTTGCTTCGTATGCTGTTTGTACGAACATGTTACGAACGAAATGTTTCGCAAGGCACATTTCCCGCACAACGTAAAACATGGTTTAGCAAAAAATACCTTGCCGTCATTAAACAGTTTTCTGAACCACAGTAAGTTCGAGTTCCACCGAGTCTCCGGAAGGGAGAAGATCCACAATGACCGACACGACGCTGAACACCCTCGAGGTGTACCTGACGAACCTTCGATGGAAGAATAGGGTCAGGTCCAACGATGACGTCAGCAAGTTCATGGAGTCGTTCTGGTCTGGCGTACGCGGCCGGGCCGAGAAGAGGTCTTGGAGTGAGGAGCAGATCGAGTATGCCCTCGCCTACGGCCAAGCGCTTCTGACGCTGTCGCGCGCAGGCACGAAGTCTAAGTTCCCCGCCGAGGTCGACGGCTCCATCGGCAACGCCGTCTGGGATGAGTTCATCTACAGGAGCGCTGTTGCTGGTGACAGCGTCCCGCACGGGACGTTCGCTGTTCACGAGAATGACGCCTTCGATCCAGCGCTCAGGAAGAAGACGCGGTGGTACCTCGACCAGCATCCTGAGAAGAAGACTGAACCCTCTCACTCCCGCATCGCGGCGGAACTCCAGTCCGCCGTGACTCGTCCGGGAGCGACTGCCTGACCATCCTCCATCATGTCGGGTGTGCCCGACCCTGCCGCTACACGCGACGGGGTCGGGACACTCCAAAATAGAAACAGTATTTCACCCTATGAAGGGTGTTTTTTGTTGCCGTTGCGTCTTATTCGCCGAGAAGGACTTTCTCAAGCTGTTTGCTTGTTGTCTCAAGTTCGCTCGTCAACGCTTGATATTGCCCCTCGATATCATTAGCCGCAGCCGGAACATACCACTGCGCATAGACCTTGAGTTTTGGCTCCGTACCACTGGGGCGGATTGTCAGACGGCAACGAGCATCATCATTACATTCGAGCACAATGACATCGCCTTTGATGCAGTCTATGTCCGTTATTGCACCAGAAGTAATATCACGCCGCTTGAGCGTAGCGTAGTCCAAGATTGCCGTTACGCGGTGCTCGCCGACTTGCGCTGGCGGACGTTCACGTAGCTCAGCCATAATTGATTTCATTCGCTCAAAGCCATCTGCGCCAGGATACATAATACTATCCAGTCTCTCTATATACAGACCGTAGTCTTTATAGAGTTCCATCAGTCGCTCGTAGAGGTTCTTTCCCTCAGCCTTAAGTTGAGCGGCATACTCTGCCATCATGAGAGAACCAGAAGCACCGTCTTTGTCGCGAGCATAGGTGCCTTTGAGCATACCGAAGCTTTCTTCGCCCCCAATCAGAAACGTCTCGCCGGTATTCTCAGAGTTACGAATCACTTCGCCGATATACTTAAACCCAATCAGCAAATTTCCCACACAGCGAACACCATATTTTGCCGCAATCGCTGCCATCATATCCGTGGTTACGATTGTTTTAGCCACATAATCGGTTGCCTGTAGTCCATGACGCGCGGCGCGCGCGGCAAGAACATACTCAGTTGCGAGAACACTTGCTTGATTCCCTGATAGATATACTGCGGTACCATGATTATTTACCGTAATCCCTAGCCGATCGGCATCCGGATCGTTCGTAATCGCAATATCCGCATCAGAAGCGAGCATCTGCTCGATCGCCAAGCGATTCGCGCTCGGATCTTCGGGATTAGGCTTGCCGTTCTCGATAGTCGGAAAATTGCCATCTGGTGTCATTTGCACCTCGACCGGTTCAACGGTAAAACCCATTTCTCGCAGTACCGGTAATGTATTACGCTGTCCCGCGCCATGAAGCGGCGAGTATACGACTCGAAGATTGCGCTCAGAACCCTCTGAGACCGCGCAAACGGCCTGTATATAAGCCGCATCGACTGACTCACCGATTTCTTCAATTCTGCCGTCAGAGAGCGCCTCCTGATAGTCTACAGACTTAATGACGTCGCCGTGCGCAGCCATCTCCAGCACACCTTTATCATGAGGTGCTACCAGTTGACAACCGTCACTCCAATAAGCTTTAAAGCCATTATCGGAAGGTGGATTGTGGCTAGCTGTAATCACAATACCTGCCGCACAACCCAAATGCCGCACCGCAAAACTCAGCTCGGGTGTCGAACGAAAACTCTCAAAAATATACGTCTTAAAATCATGTGCCGCGCAAACTTGGGCGCAATAACGGCTTAATTCAGGCGAGCTAAGGCGCGTATCACAGGCAATTGCAATACCTTTCTGTGCCGCCTGTGAATCGATGTTTAGGATATATTCGCATAACGCCTGTGCAGACTCGCCAACCGTGACGCGATTAATCCTATTAGATCCTAGTCCCACCATGCCGCGGCGTCCACCTGTACCAAACTCAATGACCTTAAAAAAGGCATCCTCGAGCTCCTGCCACTGTTCATTCTCTATCATCCCTACTAGCTCATCCCGATATTCAGCGTATTTCGGTTCATTCAGCCATCTCTCAATATTCTCCCGGGCTGTTTCGGATACATGACTCGCTAATTTTTCCATAGTAAAATTTCCTCCTCTGATATACCCAGTATACCCTATAAGGCAACGACTACTCCGAAACATGAGCAGCCCGCCGGTTTCCCGGCGGGCGTTGTGCTAGCTCCTTGAAGCACCAGGACGTCCGTAGCTGCAGCCCCTCCACTTCTTCTCCTGTTTCTCGATACCGGGAATCGAGACTCCAGGACGGGGCATAGAGGGATCGTCTGAACGCCTTCCCGAACCACGTGAAACAGGCTGAGATGACCGTCGTGAAATGGACACTTCTCTTTCCTTTCGTGAACGGATGCTAACAAATAAAGATTATGCCACGTTAATGCTCATTGCGCAACAGAAATATCTGCTTGAGGCAGGCCCGCAATATCCTGTACTACCTGCCCATCATTCCACGGCTGCCGATCACCATTGACGATACGATACTGCTCATGCCCCATACCAGTTACAAAAATAACATCACCCTTGCGCGCAATTTTCATGGCTTTTTCGATTGCCTCACGCCGGTCGGCAATCTCTTCAGTCTTAGCACTGCCCCCCGCCTTTTCGATACCTTCGCGGATCATATCGCGTATCACCGCCGGGTCTTCGCTATAGCTCTCCTCATCAGTCAGAATAATCCGATCGGCTCCCTTGACGGCTATTTCGCCCATCAGAGGTCGCTTGGCCTTATCACGATCACCGCACGCCCCAAACACAAGGATAACGCGGTTTTTAGCTACACTTCGGCCTGCTTCAAGCAGCTTCTCCAGTCCATCCGGCGTATGAGCATAGTCCACCACGACACTATAGGGTTTATCAAGGTCAATATATTCAAACCGCCCCGGTATCCCCTCGAGGTTCGCAATCCCATCACGGATCGCATCCAGTTTGATATACATCAGATACGCCGCAACCGCGGCAGCCGTCATGTTATAAACGTTGTATTTACCTGGTAGCGCCGTTGCAAGCTCCAAAATAGTGTGTTTATCAACCAGTAATTGCGCCTCTGATCCTCGTCGGTAGAGTTTGACACTTCTGATCTGGCAATCAGCATCAGCTGACGTGCCGTAGCTCATTTTGTGCTCCCCGGCGTCAAATTTATTGAAATAGTCATACCACTGGTCATCCGCATTGAGCACCACATAGCGCGGATTGAGTGCAAATAACCGAGCCTTCGTCGCGGCATATTCCTCCATCGTATGATGGTAGTCTAGATGATCCTGGGTCAAATTCGTCATCACGGCGCACTCGATCGTCAAACCGGATAGCTTGTGTTGATGAAGCGCATGCGAGGCCGCCTCGACAATCACATAGTCGGCATCGGCTTTTTTGGCCTCGCGAAAAAACCGCTGCATTTCCGCAACGGATGCGACAGTCATATTGAGATCATTGAGCCGGCGTTTACCAGCTACTTCGATGACCGCTGTTGAAAAGAGCGCCGTGGTTAGACCGGCCGCTTTTAAGATTTCATTGATGTAGCCAGCGGTCGTCGTCTTGCCATTTGTCCCCGTCACTGCAATGACTTTCAAATCACGCGCCGGAAATCCATATCGCGCCGCTACAGCTTTCGCCCGGCCCTTGCGGTAGAACTCCTCAAGCAACCGCGTCGCTCCAGCGGGAAGAACCCGTCGCATACCCTTCGCCAGTTTCTCTTTCATACCTCCTATAATCTCATGAAATGGAAGTTTTGAAAATCTCAAGCCAATTACAGCCCCTTGCAAACGATTACTTACTTAGATCGTTCATCACACGACGCAATTCATCATCTTTACGATTTTAATAGTGAGAAGTAGCCTTGAGCATCTCTTTACAGAGCTTTGCAGTCGTCTAGGTAGCTTAGACATGCATCTTCCATGCCTTGATCTGTCTTAGCTTGATTTGCTAGACTGCCTAAGAGATTTTAATTTTCTGTATTAGTATGTCATACTAATACAGTAGTCAATCCGACTATGCTCTCCTCATTATGGAAGGAAGTCATGTCCAACATCCTCGAATCATCCGTGGACATCACGCTCATCGACGGTCTCGACCTCGAGCCCATCGCGTACAAGCTCGTCCGCCCCTCGCCTGACGCGGAGGGGATGAGCATCCAGGCTGTTCATGGAGCACTTCGGTGTCGAGCTCCCCAGCAACGTGATGGAATGCGGCGGCGGCTGTTCGGACTCTGGCTGTTCGTCGTGCGACTACAACTTCGCGCCGAAGATCCAGATGCGCCCGCGCCTCGATCGTTCCTGAGCGATGAGCACAGGCTCCCCGTACCTGCGTAAGTAGGTACGGGGAGCCTCTTCATTTTTAATTTTTTTAATTTAGGTGGATATACCTCACAAATGGAAGATACCCTACGTTTATATACGAAGAATCTCAAAAAGTTTTGCCGCTTGCCTGATTCCGTATCAAACAAGCTTCGCAGTAATGCTAATTTATCTAAAAAGGCAGACATCAATCAATCTAAAGTAACGATTTTTACGTTTACGTATGACGTGGATGGCATTGATGTTGCTGGTTTTCTTATAACTCCAAAAGAAAACGATTCAAAAATTCCTCTTGTTATCTACAACCGTGGCGGTACGGGAGATTTTGGCCTAGTTAATCTTGGATTAATGTACACCCATCTAGCGGATATCGCCTCAAAGGGGTATGCAGTCATAGGTACACAGTATCATGGCAATCAGCTTAGTGCAGGTCATGATGAGAGAGGTGGCGAGTCAGACATACAAAGCATAAATAACCTCTATGCATTGGCTCAAAAATTACCGGGATTAGACGCAGACAAAACCGGCATGTATGGTTTTAGTCGCGGTGGAATGATGACGTATATTTGCCTTAAACGGTTTAACTGGATAAAAGCCGCAGTAATACTGGCCGGAACAGCCGACATAGATAACGAAATACGCCGACGTCCTGCCATGGCGTCAATCTACAGTACTGCGTTTGGAGATGATCCCGAAGCAAGAAAAAATAGGTCTGCAATATATTGGGCGGATAAACTACCCCAACACACGCCTCTTTTACTCCTACACGCAGACAGCGACCCAAAAGTAGATCCTCTAGATAGTATCCGTATGGCGCAGAATCTTACGCCCAGCCTTGATCATTTCTCGCTTCTTTTACTTGATAGCGCCGAACATTCTTTAGAGGATGTTGCCGATGTGAGAAATGACGCTATTATTCGCTGGTTCGATACATATTTACAATGAAACTCCTCGAGCTGCCACTCGGGAATTTGCGGGAGAATAGGTTAAAATCTCTCTCGTGTTCACTATAAACAATACCATCTTTTTATAAGACTGTCTAGTTTGCTATACTGAACCACCCCACACCTACAACCGGCGTCAGCCGGTTGT
>JAPUDQ010000010.1:0-19501 GCA_027493025.1 Candidatus Saccharimonadota bacterium
TTTATATGAAGATTGCAGAAAACATTACGCGAGAAGACTTTAGTTACCGTGGAGGCGGCGTAGAGCTGGATCTGACGGTGTTTGGCTACGAAGATGAGTTCCTAAGCGCCTACCAGAATTACTTAGGCGGAGGGATGCTTGGGAGTATCGGCAACAGCTGCACCGTTGAGGACTGGCGGATGGATGAAAAGCTCGTCAGACTCGCCGAAAGGTTAAGCGAGTATTACCAAGGGCGCATGGAGGAGCTGGAGTATATCGATGAGTATAACGAGATGACATACGGGCGACCGTTGAGTTATCCGGGGCTGTAAGTAAGCGTCCTGGGCATGACGAAAAACTGCCCGATTAACTTAACTTTAGGAGATAGATATGCATTATTTAGTACGTTTGATTGTTGAAGGTGACGACATTAATACGGTAATGGATCAGGCCAGATGTGTGATGGATAATTTAGTCGAGCAACGTGAGTTTGATTGGTATCGCACGGAAGATGACAACTGCGCCTGGGCTGATTGTTGGAAACCGGTGCCGCTAGATAGTGACACGGGCAAAGCGTGGGTTAAAGACGCTATAGATGCACAGTTCAGCGAATTCAAGCATAGTATGCAGGCAATCCGGTATATGGTGCAGAATTACAGCGATGAGCAGATCTTTGACGAAGACTTTGGAGATAAGCCTGAAATGCACCTGTCACGCTACTACTTCAGTAAAGCGAGCGGTTGCCACGCAAACGCAGCTTTACTTTACGACACATACGGTACTGCGATACCGAACGATACAGACTTAATGCGCTGCATCGATGAAGCTATGAAGTACTGGGTCATTCAAGTAGACTGCCACAACTAGGCATTCTGTCCTGGGCAAGACGCAAAACTGCCCGCATTCCGAGAATTAATCCTAATTATGCAAAATTTAGAGCTTCTCGTATTTGCTCAAGAATAATTGGACCGCGGAGCTTGTCTTTCATATCTTCAACCGATTCCAAAGAAAACCAGCCATACGCAAGTATTTCATCATCTTTAATCTTGACATGCCCTTCGATGCTTCCGGTAAACGTGTTTAGCTCAAGGTCTACGCCAGAGCTATTGACTAGGTATGTCTTTACGAACCTAGGATTAATGAGCTCTACACTTAATTCTTCTCTAACTTCACGATAAGCAGCCTGCTCGGGTGTTTCGCCCTGTTCAAGTTTGCCACCCGGGAAATTCCATAGCCCGTAGGCCATCTGCTTCTTTTCTTGCACAAGCAACACCTTGTTGTCTTCTATGATAACGACGTCTGATATAGATATTTTCATCATATTCATAATAACATGCAAGCAAGGTACCTAGACCGACCGAACCATGCAACAAGCCCTGCGGGCTGTCGTATCATTCGGATCGCTCTATCCTGCCACAAACAACCGACACGCTCCATACTTCCACCTTCAGCTAAAGCTTCAGGCGTAAGAATGAATCATGTCATAAGACGCTTCTAGCGAAGCGACGTAGGTTGATCAATAAGACGATATTTGCCACCAAGCCCATCAGTCGGTACATATTCCTTACGGAAAATGTACACGCCTGCCGCACTTAGCAACAAATGAATCTCAACTTATATTCCAGCCAGTGACCATTACATGCGCGCGTTGCTTGCATGCAATCGTCACCTCACGTACATTTATGCGTTATGGACTATTCAACCTCTTCCCAAATATGCCCAGTGATAGCGTTTGCCCTAGCGTTATCGATAGTCGCGACGCGCAGTGAGATAGATTGGCTTGGTATGTCTTCAAGCAACAGTTTGGTGCGCCGTTTGATGTAGATGAGGTCAGCTTTGGTCGGACAGATAAATAGCGCGATAGGCGCCGGTTCATCGCTTGTCCAGGCGTTTTCTAGAAGATCGATATATTGGCTGAGTCGTTTCCTCAGTTGATATCGTGGCAGCGTTGCCACGATATCCTCGACGACATAATGCGTTTTTGTTCTGCCTTCATGTTTGGTGAAAAAGAGGTGTGGCTTGAGTTCTCGCAAAAACTCCAGACAGTCAGACTGATGATCGTCTGCCGCGTAGCCACTCGGCAGTAGCCAGGTATACTGCCGCGACTCGTCACTCTTAGCTTGCAGCGCCAGACAACAGTCTACTATGAGTAGGCAGTGAGAGATAAAAGCATCGGTACTATCTTTATCCTTGTAGCGTTTTCTGAGTTCTGTGTCCCGGTAGTCGCCTGTTGCGCGGAGGTGTCGGATGCCACCCGGAACTAGGTAATAATTAGCTGGTATAGTTTTGGCTATAAAGTCATCAGCATTATATTTCCAGTCTATGTATTGTTTGTCTCTTAAGTCTTTTAACCAGCTAATTATTCGGCGTTTGTCTTTGTGTTTGAGTAGTGTTTGAAGTTGTGGTCTGGTGAGGTAGCGGTAGTTGTAGAGAAGTTTGAGGATTTGGGTTTGTTTGGTGGTGAGTGTAGGTAGTGTCTGCATAGTAGAAGTTGTCTTATGTGAAGTAGTAGAGTATATTGCCAACCCCACCTACTCCGATATGTTTCTAAGGTAAGAGGGACGGATAATGTTAGTATACCACTGTTATGACATGACAAAAATGTCACCGCCCATGGTGACAAAATTTGAATGAAAAAATATGCTATTCTTTGTTGATATCACGAGCCATTTTCATGACTGCTTCGGCAAAAAGCGCATAGTCTTCGTCGGGTGCTTCCGGGTCGTTTTCGTTGATTGTATAAGCTTTTGCGTAGAGCTGCAGTAGTTCTATGGCGAGTTTTGGTTGGTACTTGGCGATGAATGAAATGTTGAATGCGAGCGCATCAACCTTTGAATTATATGCCTGACTGGCGGTAGCTGTGGGGCGATCGCTTCGGACTTGTAGCTTGATAGATGGCAGATCTGACATGTGTCACATTATACCCCTGATAGTACAAAAAACGCCATCTTTCCCCGCATGTTACAATAGGCGTATATGGCAGACGATAAAACACTCCTTACACGCTATGGTAAGCGACTGCGCAAAGCCCGATTGGAAAAAGGCTTAACGCAACTTGAGCTTGCCAATAAAGCGGGAGTAAGTGTTAATCACTATGCACTGATCGAACGTGGCGAAAAGAACCCTTCTGTCACCACCTTTACGAGCATCATTGAAGTGCTTGGCTTAAAGCCAAACGATATCCTCAAAAAATAGTCAGCTAGACGCATACTTTTCGACAAAATTGTTATGTTTATGTCTTGATACTATTCCTATAGGTATAGTATACTATATCTATAGGAATAGATAACAGATTGAGGGTAATCATGTTAATCACCAGCCAAAAGCCAGTTGCCGTCGAACAGGAACAATCCGCTGACATATTTGAAGTGCTGCGAGCGATTGTCATGAGGCAAGAGTCCCGCGAAGTCGGTCACGATGAGGCGCGCGATATTGGCGAATCCCTCCTGGATTTTTATCACTTACTCGCAGAAGAGGAATCGGATGGCGCAGACAACTAAAGCGGTTATACTTGCCCGCGTTTCTAGCCGGGCGCAAGAGGATGAGGGCTACTCGCTCGACTCGCAGGTGAAGTTGCTGCAGACTTATTGTGTCAACAAAGGGTTTAGCGCTGAGCGCATATTCAAGATAGCCGAATCTGCGTCAAAATCGACTCAGCGTAAGACGTTTAAAGACGCCATGGCGTTTATTGAGCAGCACGACATAAAGCACCTCATCATTGAAAAGGTTGACCGCCATGTCCGCAACCTACAGGATGCAGTCGGCACACACGACTGGCTGACGGCAGATGAAGAGAGGCATGTCCATTTCGTGAAAGACTCGCTGATTATGCATAAGAACTCTAGGTCGCAAGAATGGCTCAACTGGGGTATCCGTGTCGTGATGGCAAAGAACTACATCGATAACCTCCGCGAAGAGGCTATGAAAGGCTGGGCGGAGAAACTGGCTCAGGGCTGGCTCCCGGCAGTACCGCCTGCTGGCTATATGACGATTACGCAAAACGGAAAACACATCCACGTTCCGAACCCAAAGACAGCCGATGCCGTGCGTAAAGCCTTTAAATTCTACTTGAACCATGGCGAGTCGTTAACGACCACGTCTAACTATTTAGCCGCGATGGGTGTCGTCACCCGCCAGGGCAAGCCTCTAGCTAAGAGTCAGTTACATCGGACATTATCAAATCCGTTTTATATAGGCATTAATCGTTTCGATGGTAAAGACTATCCTGGAGCGCAAGAAACGTTCATTACCAAGCAGCTGTTCAAGCGTGTTCAAGAGAAACTGCACGGCGGGCGATCACAGGTGTATCGAAAGCACCTGTCTCCGCTGCAGGGCGTTATCCGCTGCGAGGATTGCAATTCAGTTGTCACTTGGCAGCTGCAAAAAGGGCGCTACTACGGCGTCTGTCGCCGCCTGACGGCTGCGTGCAAGCAAAACAGGATGTTACGCGAAGACAGAGTTGAGGAGCTTATCGTGAATGAATTAAAGCGCCTCGTCAGTCCATCTACTGAGATTATTGACTGGGTGGCGCAGGCGATGCGCGAACAGTACGCCGATAGAATTGAGGAGCGTGAGCACCATATGAGCACGCTCCGTGGCCAACTAAAGCGAATTACCGTGATGGATGAGACCCTGTATGACGACAAGCTATCCGGCGAAATTAGCAAGGAACGTTACCAGGAAAAGCACGAGCTATTCATGCAGCAAAAAGCCGATGTAGAGAGCCAGCTTGCAAGCATAGACGAGTCCCTCGGCACGCGACTCGAGCAGCGCTTGGTCGTGCTTGAATTGTCTCAAAAAGCAGCCGAATTGTACGCCAAAAAGACGCCAGCTCAAAAACGCCTGATAATTTCCAAACTTTTCGAAAAACTAACCCTGAAAGGAGGTGTCATATCTGTTAAATATTCTAAGTTCGCGGGTGTAATCGCGCAAAACGTACAGCAAACTACTAAACTTTTGGAGGGATAAAAAATGGCATTCCAAACTTTTGAAAATGACGAAAATAACAGGGGTCAGATAAAAAGAAAGAACCTCAAAAATGAGATTCGTTCTACTTGGCTGGGGAGGAGGGATTCGAACCCCCGAATGCTGGGACCAGAACCCAGTGCCTTACCACTTGGCGACTCCCCAATATGGGTTAATTATACCTGAAATGTGCGAGGGGTTCGAATCGGATTCGACCTACCTTCGGCAGGCCCGCGACTTCATCTTTGAAAGCATAGCTTTCAAGAGAAGGTCGCCTTGCGAACTGCCACTGGCAGTCCTCACGCTTGGCGACTCCCCAATAGTAGATGGGAACAGAGGAGATTATAGCAATTTATCCTAGTATTCTCAAGCTTTACCCGAGATTATACACCCGTCCTAGGACGGGTGTATAAGATATTAGCAAGGTAACTTAGCGGCGATTGTTTTTGCCGTAGCCGCCCATATGATTACCTTCACCACTGCCAAACGCATGGTCAGCGCGATTTGCGGCATGACGAGCCTCTCGCTCAGCCATCCGTTTCGCAATTTCTTCTTTGCTCAAACCGCGAGCTTCCCAACGCGCCTTCGCAACTTCAGCCATCTTGGCACGAAATGTTTCTTCGTCCATGCCGCGTTCAACAGCGATCTGAGACATAGTTTTGGTTTCAAGGGCTTTAGATAGCTCATCAACCGTCATACCAAACACGGCGGCTCGCGCCTCCAGAGACTGCTGTCGTCCTTGGCCACGCCCCTCGCCCATACGCATACCACGTTGCATGCCATGTGCTTTTGCGGGAGTATCGAGTGCTGATACTGCAAGGCTACTTACCCCAATAACGCCAACAGCAGCTGCTGCAGCAAGGCTATAGATTACTATTCGTTTCATTATGCAAATCTCCTTTATTTATGGTTGCATACATAATACAACTCTACTGACAAAATTATTTCATAGTCTCTGATGCCAGCCAGGTCCATAGCCTCTTTCATGGAACTGGCCAGGTACATGTGATTGGCCTACGTTAAATAGAGACAAAACAAAGCCGATAATACCTGAGATCAGGATAAGTATAATCGCAATCACCTGAGGCTTGTGTCGATACAGTCTCCCCTGTCGACGTACGAGTATAACGGCCGCAAAAAGAAGAATTACCGCCAACACAACCATCCACCACGGAAACTGAGTCATAATCTCCCGAAGGTTTGCTCGAGCACCATATGCCATGGTATCGGCTGTTTGAATGCGCAACCAGAAAAAGATACTGCTCGCAAGATATGACATAATTACTCCCGAGAACAATACCACTCCCAAAGACAATACCCCAAGTAAAACATAATAAACTCGGGGTTTCATACGAATCTCACCGCGCTGAATCTGACTCATGACTGACGAGCTGATAGACGATTCTGACGGTAATTTTTTCATCGTTTCACTCCTTGTTGCTGACAAATTACTTTGAGCTTTGCCTTCGCACGAGACAATCGAACCCCTACTGTTGAGGACGGTATTTGCAAGATATCACTGATATCCTCATATTTCATCCCCTCGAAATACACCAACTGGATAACTTCACGATATTTAGGTTGCAGTTTTGCAAGACAGGTTTGTACGTGATCCTTCACAATCTCCTTGTCCAGTATCTCATCCATATGGATATCATAGCTCTCATCCGTGAAGTCTTCATTCTCAGTGCTTGTTTCGCGATGATACTTTTTGACTGCATTCATCGCCTCATTATGGGCAATACGATAAATCCATGAGGAAAATTTGTATTTGGCATTAAAACCACGCAAATGTTGATAGGTCTTAATAAAGGTTTCTTGAACCACATCGCGCGCCGTCATCTCATCATGAATAAGATAGACGACATATCGCAATAACCGTGCTTCATAGCGTTGCATAATCTCTTCAAATTGCGCTGTATCACCCGCAACAATTTGAGAGACAATCATTTCATCTGAGATATTCATATTCACAAACTAATCTAGTACTAGCTTCGACTATAGGTAGTACAATTCTAAGCAATTAATTATTTCATTCCCGCATCTATGAGGATAGAAATCCGCCATCAACAACAACCTCTGCGCCACACATGTAATCACTCATTGGTGTCGCTAACATAAGAGCTACTTTGGCAATATCATCGGGCTTTCCATAGTGACCGAGAGGTAATCGATATCCAAAGCGAATCGCATCAGCAAACAACGAGAATTTGAGTTGCGTAAACGCAGTCAGTGCTAGCTCACGCACGCCCTCTGTCACGATACCACCCGGCAAAATGACATTTATTTTATAGCCATCCTTCGCATACTCCCGAGCTAGACTACGCGTCAGAGCGATAACGGCTGATTTACTGACTGAATAAATTGCCATGTCAGGCTTAAAGGGCATTTTCGCCTCGATAGAGCCAATATTGATAATTGTCCCGCCGCGGTGGCCTCGCAGATTTATAAAATACCGACACATATGAACAACCGAGCTAAAGTTCGTCGCCATCATATGATTGATGAACACATCATCAGTTTTATTAAAATTACTGCCTCGAAATTCACCCGCATTATTGACAAGTATATCCGGCTCAACGCTTAGCTCTTTCCAAAAAAGATCAACCGCATCACTATTTGACACATCAACCACATAGAGTTGAATATCAGTGTCAGGATACGACGCACGTAATTCGTCAGTCGTTTTGGTTAGCCGCGACTGATCTTTATCGAGAAGCATCAAACTTGCGCCGGCTTCTGCATATCGTTCAGCAATCCCGCGGCCAATACCACGAGCTGCACCGGTAATGATCGCTGTCTTCCCTTCAAGCGAAACCAGTTGGCTTAATGATGGGTTACTTTTTGCCATGAAATTTTATCCCTTTAAAAGTTTCATCATATCCTAGCGCCCATATCGTTCCATAGGCAAAGACAAGCCATAAAGCATTCGCTACAACCAGCAGCCAGGTACTTGGCAACGAATGGAACTCACCAAGCTGTGCCGTCGAAACGCCTTGGTTGATCGTCCAGATAGCAACAAGCATCCAAAAGAGCGGTGCCAACACGCTTAACGCTCCGCTTATATACTGCGCTAGTCTGCTAAGTCGCATTCGGAACAAAAACGGTAGGGCAAACACCTCCGCCACTACGATCCACGAACCTAGCATAAGCGTCATTACTCGATTATTCCCAAGTGCCCGCTGTAACTCCGGTATAAAAGTATCAATCCGAAAGAGATGGATAATCGCAAATGCGATCAAGATCAATGCCGCCGCCCATCCCATATACGCTCCATACCGATGGCGCAATTTTGGTGCTGGTTTCGAGGAGGGAAGAGAATATTTCATACTCCCAAGTATAGCGCTTTTGTCTATAGAACCATACTGGCGACTATCTGTGCTAGCCGCATGATTGTCGCCTTGTAGCCAAATTCGATCTCCGCGGATTTTCCTCACTCGTTTTATGACTTCTCTGCCTCTGACTTGCGCAATTACGACATCGCCTTTTTGCCATTGCGAACGCGTTGACCCTACAATAATATGACCCGGTAAAAGATGAGGCAACATGCTCTCACCTGATATTTTCCGAAAAAATAGCATTATTTGCTAGCCGAAAAAATTTGCGCTACCTCATCTACCGCTGCAATAAGCGTATTAGTTTTTTCGATATCACATGATTGTTTGACGGCGCTTGCCGCTTTCAGCGCGTTCCACACCTTGTCGTGAAGCTCAGGATACTTCTCAAGATGGTCTGGATTGAAATAGTCCCCCCAGAGAATACACAGCTCGCGCTTGATTCGCTCAGCGTGTTTTTCTTTGGTCATAATCATTCGGGTTACGGCATTACGGCTTTCGATGTCTGTCTTTTCCGTCAATGGCAATATCTTCTCGACCATCACCTTGCAGGTCTGCGCTGCATGGCGCATCGTATCTGTTTCATATATTCCGCAAGGAACATCACAATGCGCATATACGGTTCCAAATAGTTTCATAAATCCTCCTTATACATCTAGTATACTACGAGAAAGTTGTTGTATTTTGTATTAGACCTCTTGTGCTTCTCTGATTGAGGGAGTACAGTAATGGTAAGCGAATTCAAAAACAAAAACCACCTAAAAATATTGGATCGCCTATTTCCACCACAACATAAGCCCATATCTGATATTCAGCTATGGGCTTTGACGGTTTTACACCCCCGTAGAGTGGCCCCGAAGAGGAGATAAGGAAGGTTGAGAGATTTTAATTTAGGAAGCTGTATGCGAATTTTTAGCACGCCAATGGGCAATCTCGGCATGATTACCACTGAGAAGCACTGGGGGAACCGCCATATCCTGAAACACTTCTGGTCGCGTATACTGCGGAAATTCCAATGTCTGGCCATCCGCGAAGCTCTCGATTGCCGCGCTCTGCTCACCACCCAGCACACCAGGCATTAGCCGGACAATACTATCGATGATCGACATGGCGGGCAGCTCACCGCCAGTCAGTACATAATCGCCAATACTAATCTGTTCATCAACCAGAGTCGTAATCCGTTCGTCGTAGCCCTCATAGCGGCCACAGATCAGTATATAGCCACCTTCTGCCTCGCTATACTGTTGAGCGAGCTGCTGCTGCCAGCGCACGCCGCGCGGTGTCATCAGGAGTACTTTGGCAGACACGTCACGCTGCTTGGCGGCCTGCACGGCGTTCCAGAGCGGTTCTATCATCAGCAGCATACCGTCACCCCCACCATACGGCGTATCATCGACACTACGGCGCGGGCCGAGTCCATAATCTCGTAGATTGAGCGTCCGCAGCTCTACGATACCGTCTTTTTGCGCCTTCCACATCATCGAGTTTTCAAACACACCTGTAAACATCTCGGGAAATAGCGTCACGACCTGGAACTTGCGCGGGTTTTTCATATCTGTTATATCCTACCAGGTATTGACTTTTTTGTCTATATATGCTATTTTATAAAATAGCTTTTCGCATCCATTCACTTGGTGAGCGCAAAGCGCTCCCCAGAATCAGAGAGGTAATCATGACCATCGCAGAGGACGTCCAACGCATCCAGGATGGCACGTTCTTCACGCCATTCGACCCGGGCAACACACCTACTCGGCCGCTCCAACATGGCCAAACCTATATAGTGTCGCCCAGCGACGTCAAGTTCCGTCAGATGGGCCAGTACGAGGAAGAAGCTTTCCTAAGGGTCTTCCTCCCATACCTGTCTAAACCTGAAGAATGGTGTGAGTTCGAACGTGCCATCTTCTGGTCCTACACTCTCAAGCATCTCCTCGAGCACTACCTTGAGAGGCACACTCCTGAAGATGCACTGCGCGTAGCGTTTTGGGAGTTTGACATGGTAAGAGTGGGCATGTCCGACCTCCACAAGAAGGGGCACTTCTGCATCGACGGCCAAGACCATTGGTTCTGGCTTAGCCCAGAACTCGCGACATACCTCGCACAACCCAACACAATGCTCGACAGCTTGGGCGTACTGATGCCACGTTGAGATCGCTCCGAGGAGTACAATGCCCTCCATGAAGAAGTCCTGCTGTTGAGCTACGAAGTAGTTCCAGCTCGTAGCCCTTCAGGGGGGCTTCTTCATGTTTTCGTACGTCAATGTTTCACCAACCAGAAATCCCAGACTTTCATCTGGGATTTCTAGCACATACAAGGCTCTCAAACTTGTTTGTCAGTTTGCTCGCATAGAGCACTTCTCGCAGTTCGTATGATGTAATCTTCTGAACTTGCTATTGATTATATATCGAGGTCATCATACTCTGCAAGCTCCCGACGAGTTTTGGCAGCCAGAGTTGATTCTTTTTCCACAGGCTTCTCTGTTGGCTTTTGCACACTGAGGATATCTTCGCCTTCACGAGTTGTCACGTCTTCCTCATAGGCTTCGCTGGCTACTCGTTGTGCTTCTGTGGGACGCTCAACATTACGTTCACCTTCAGGACGATCGACATCGACAATTTTAAGGTTGTAACGAGCATCATGCTTTGTACCGAGCGCCCGTAGCAGCGAACGTAGACTCTGGGCTGTTGCGCCGCGTTTGCCAATCACCCGGCCGAGGTCATCTGGATGGACAGTTAGCGTTAAAAGCACTCCCTTTTCGTCAATGATCCGATCAACGATTACTTCATCTGGATGCCCTACCAGAGATTTCACAATAAACTCAATAAACTGTTGGTCGATAGATGTTGCTGCCATATTTCTCCTTTTCAGGCTCTGCTGGTAATGCTTTTATTGTAGCAGATACGACGAACAAACATAAACCCCGCAAATGCGGGGCGTCTGTTAGATAAAGATTGTCTATTCTTTTGAAGCTTCTTCGCTCGACGTATCTACAGAAGATTCTTCCGCTGCTTCAACTGGAGCCTCTTCTTTAGGCTGATTCTTGCGTAGCTTTTCGGTATTTTTAATAGCAGATTTGTGCTCACCGGTATGCTTAACCACCCAGTCAGGTAACTTAACTTTCTGTTCAGCCAACAATTTAACAACCCGAGGCGTGGGCTGAGCGCCATTTTTGAGGTAAAACGCAACCTTTTCGCTATTAAGCGAGGTTTCTTTAGTGTGCGGATTGTAGCTACCGACATAAGCGACAACACGACCACTCGTCGGGTGACGATGAGATTCTTGTACGGCAACACGGTAGGTTGGATAGCCTTTGCGGCCGAGACGTTGCAAACGGATTGCGAGCATGTATAAAACTTCCTTATTTAACGATTTTTATGATAATCAATGACTAATTATAGACCAAAACTCACCAGAGGTCAAACAGATGACACCTGAATCTCAAAACCTCCCGCTCCAGACAAATTCGGCCAGCCGCTAGCTGATACAGCTTTCGCTCTTGGCTGGCCTCAGCCGAGAGGCTGACTGTCTGCCTCGGGAGGTTTTGAGACTTAGGTGATAACATCTTACGCGTCGATTTGTTCTTGCTTTTGCTGCTCTTCATAGACAGCGAGTGCTGCTCGAGCGGCTTCTTGCTGAGCAAACTGTTTACTTGGCCCAACACCTTTGCCCATTAGCTTTTCACCAACATAAACACCGAGTGTAAATTCTTTTTCATGGTCAGGACCAACCTCTTCGATCACCCGATATTGTGGCGTCAAACCATCGACACTTTGCGAAACTTCCTGGAGATATGACTTAGGATCACGCCATGAGCCTGAGTCGAGGATGGTTTGAAACGTACTGATGATATGTGCATGAATAAATTCAGAAGCTACCTCATAACCTTTCTCAAGATAGATTGCCCCGATAAGTGCCTCGAATGAATTTGCCAAAATTTGCGCGCGCGCTCGATCGCTACCATGTTTTTCACCGCGACTAAGTCTAAGTAACGGTTCGTACCCAAGACGTGTTCCGGCACTAGATATGCTTTCTGTCCGCACCAACGCACTACGCCAACTCGTGAGAATTCCTTCCGGTTCTGTAAAATGTCGATACAAGTAGTCAGTCACTATCAACTCAAGCACCGCATCACCCAAAAACTCTAGACGCTCATTGTGTTCTCGCGCGGATTTTTTGTGCTCATTCATATAGCTACGGTGAGTAAATGCTGCGATCAGCAATTCTATTTTGTCAAATTCAAATCCAAGCGTTGTCCGAGCAAACTCCTGATATGGAGCCGTATTAATGTCCTGCATGTCGTATCCTTTTCATTGCAAGCAGCATCAACTTGCCAATATCTTCATATTCTATTTTGTCGAGAGCATCATGGAACTCAAACCATTTTATGCCATTCATCCATTCTTCTTTCTGAATATCATCGGTGTTACCTAACGCTTTGACGAGATAAATCTGCGTTGTCATTAACACCAGCGTATTGAGCCGACGATAACGAAAGTGAATTTTTCCGAGCCAACATATCGCCTCCGCGTTTTTAATGCCCGCTTCTTCGCCAATCTCACGCAGGGCCGTCTCTTGAGCTGTTTCGCCCTCTTCGATATGACCTTTTGGAATCGTCCAACGATCTTTGGCGTCTTGGATAAGCAAAATTTCAATTTGCTTCGTCTTTTTGTTACGCCGAAAGACAATCCCTCCGGCAGTTGGCTCCCGAACAACCTCGTCAATCGATGGCTTTTTACGATGAAAATACTTCTTTAGATGATCAAACTTTGGCGCTTGCATTATCATGGCCCTCAATCAAGGTCCGATACGCTGTCCCAAGGACGCCGTTGATGAACTTTGATGAATTATCGGAACCAAATGCTTTTGCAAGCTCGACTGCCTCGTTGATAGCAACTTTTGGCGGCACAATATCCTTGCTTTCGGTCAACTCGTACACGGCCATACGCAAAATAGTACGGTCGACGCGTGCGATTTGATCGATGGGCCACTCTGGAGCGATCGGCTGAATCATTGCATCCAGCTCTGAAGCTTTTTTAGAGACACCGGTAACGAGCTGCTTCACGAATGACGTATCGTCAAGTGCCTTCTCATATCGTTCGAGATTGCGGCCAAGCACTTCAGCAAGCTCTACTGAGACATCACTGCAAGATACTCGAAAATCGTACTCGTAAAGTGTCTGGAGTGCAATGATACGACCAAGGTGACGATTTGATGCCATTCGCTGGTTCCTTTGATATTAAATAACGGTAGTTGGTGTAACTACTTGATTGTGCCCGATTCGCGCTTGGTGGTACGAACCTTGACTGGTGATTTCGCGTTGACCGCTCGCGCCAATTTAAGCACGAGATGTGAGCGACGAAGACCAGTTTTGCGTGGGCTTGTTTGCTTTTTCGGCTTACCCATGAAAAACGAACTCCTTTTTCAGTTTATATAGACTTGGATAGTAGTATACCTCAGTACAATATAAAACTCAAGCGACAAAATTGACGCGTGAATCATAATATTAACTGTTTAGACAACAATATTAACAAGCCGTCCAGTGACATAAATCACGCGTTTTGGCTGCTTACCACCTAAGAATTCTTTCGTCCGTTCATGTGCCATAGCCGTTGCCTTCACGCTTTCTTCATCGGCGTCAGTAGGGATAATGATCTCAGCACGAACTTTACCATTAACTTGCACAGCGAGCGTTATCGTATCAGAAACCAGTTTTGACTCATCCCAGGTCGGCCATGAACTGGTATGTACTGACCCTTTTTCACCGAGGGCGCTCCACAGCTCCTCAGTAATATGCGGTGCAAATGGCGCAGTCAACTGAATAGCTGTCCGCAACGCCCGACCCCAGGTCGCACCATCCGAAAATCCTGTTTTGTTTTTGATCGCATACAGTTCATTGAGATATTCCATCAGCCCTGCTACGGCGGTATTGAACCCCATGTCTAACAAATCTTGGGTCACCTTTTTAATAACCACGTTGACTGCACGCTCCAAATCCCGCTGCGATGATGGCGCTAATTTTTCCTCAGCGTTTATTTGGATATAGTCATGTACGAGGCTCCAGAGGCGCGTCAAGTATCGATACGTGCCCGCCACGCCTTTGCTACTCCATGGCGTTGTCATGTCATACGGTGCAATAAAGGCAATACAGAGCCTGAGCGCATCGGCGCCATACCCACTGTCGATCACATCATTTGGGTTGATGACATTGCCAAGGCTTTTGCTCATCTTGCGACCATCTTCGGCAAGGATAATCCCCTGCCCACGCCGCGCCGCATATGGTTCACGCATTGGGTACAAACCGATGTCATGAAGGAACTGATGCCAGAACCGACTATACAGCAAATGAAGTGTTGTATGCTCCATCCCCCCCAGATACATATCAACCATCCCCCAATACTCGAGCTTCTTTCGATCGGCAAAGCTTCTATCATTATGCGCATCAAAGTACCGTGCATAATACCACGAGCTACCCGCCCAGTTGGGCATCGTATCTGTCTCACGCTTGGCTGGACCACCACACGTCGGACAGGTAGTGTTCACCCAGTCGGTCATAGCAGCCAGCGGACTCTCACCAGTGTCAGTTGGCTCGTACTTATCGACGTCAGGCAACGTTACGGGCAATTGATCATCCGGCACTGCTACCGCACCATGCTCTGGGCAGTGAATAATCGGAATCGGCTCTCCCCAGTAGTGTTGGCGACTAAATATCCAGTCGCGTAGACGATAGTTCACCTTTTGCATACCCTTGCCCTCGCGTTCTAGATGCTGCACGATCAGTTCACGAGCCTCCGCCGAGGGTACGTCGTCATAGCTACCGGAATTAATCAAGACACCGTCACCCGTAAATAAGTCTTTCCCCTCGAGATACTGGCGCAATCCTTCCTGATGATGTACCCAAGTAATACGCGCTAAAGCCTCTTCGAGTGACGCCCAAAAGATACGATGACGACCTTCATCTGCCTCACAATGTTGCCGAGTGTCGCTCGCAAGCACTACTTCATAAAATTTGCCTGTCGTGATTTGGTTTTTTTGTTTGGTAAAACGATATGCATGCGTATAAATACTATGAGAAACTTCTTTCATTGATTGTATATCAGTATAGCCAGACTCCTCAGCAACCTCACGTCTAATGGCGTCTTCGATAACTTCGTTCTCATCTATGCCGCCCCCCACAAAATGTATTTGATCATCCTCTTGCATGAGCAAATATTCACCCTTTTGATTAAGGATGATAGCATCAACGACTTCACGGCGTAATGTTTCAGCGCCATCTCTGGGTCTCTTATCATCACCAAGATCCATTTCTCGAGCAACCACATCTGTGATTGGCAATTCAAACCTACGAGCAAATTCACCATCTCGTTCGTCATGTGCCGGCACGGCCATAATCGCGCCCGTTCCATACCCCATCAGGACATAGTCAGCGATCCAAATCGGAATCTTCTCGTGTGACATCGGATTTATCGCGTAGCCCCCCGTAAACACGCCGGTTTTTTCGCGGTCGGTATCCTGACGCTCGATGTCAGATTTCGCCTGGGATGCTCGGATATATCTGTCAACTTCGTCTCGTTGCGCATCAGTTGTCAGGCTGCTCACAAGTGGATGTTCCGGCGCTAGTACCATAAAGGTCACGCCAAAAATCGTATCCGGACGGGTCGTAAAGACGCGGATTGCTTCTTTTGATTGACCGACAATCTCAAAATCAATCTCTGCGCCGATAGAACGGCCAATCCAGTTCACTTGCTGATCAGCGATTCGTGATGGATAATCAACATCTTTGAGACCCTCGATCAGCCGATCAGCGTATTTCGTGATCCGCAGCATCCATTGGCGAAGGGTCTTTTTCTCAACTGGCGTATCACAACGCTCATGCAGACCACCGGCCACTTCTTCGTTGGCAAGCCCCGTTTTACATTTGGGACACCAGTTTATCGCAATATCAGCCTGATATGCCATGTCGTTTTTATAAAACTGCAAAAACAACCATTGAGTCCATTTGTAATAGTCCGGATCAGTTGTACTAAAACTGCGTGACCAATCAAAGCTAAAACCGAGTTTATCGAACTGCTTTCGAAAGTTTGCAACATTTTGTGCTGTTGCAACTTGCGGCGCAATCTTGTTTTTGATCGCGTAGTTCTCGGTCGGTAGTCCAAAGGCATCATACCCCATCGGGTAGAGTACGTTATAGCCTTGCATCCGTTTGTATCGCGCCATAATATCACCAAGCGTATATTCACGCGTATGCCCAAGGTGAAGTCCATCGCCTGATGGATATGGAAATTCCGTCAACATAACGTATTTTGGTTTTTCGGAGAAGTCTTCGGCCGCATAAATGCCTGACTCTTGCCACATTTTTTGCCAGCGCGGCTCAATATCTACAGGATTATAACGATTCATAGGTAGTAGTATAACGAAAGAAGCCACAGTTTGCACCTAGGCTTCTTTCGGGCAGTAGTGGAATTAGTATCGTGGTGACGTATTCATGCTATTTTGGAGTTTCTCGACTTCTGTTTTGAGGTCTTTGAACTCAGTATCAGCCGTTGGTGTATCGACTTTTTGCGAGTCGTTGTCGGTCATCGTGCCTGAAAACTTCACTTTTGTATCATTTTCATCAACCGTTACCAAAAACTTTTTCAGTTTGTGAGACCACTTATCAACCCAGACTTCATATTTCGTGTTGGGCTGTTTCTTATCAGAATTCGAGGAATCAGCTGATTTATCAAACTCATCTCGTTTTTCTGCCGCTACGCAGCCGCGTAGCTCTTTATAGAACGCTGTTTCTTTCATCGCTTTTGCAAAGGCTTTTGATTTTGCCTGATCTTCAGAAGCAATGTAATGATAGGTATCAGCACCGTTAATAGACTCGCTGCCTACCGTATCTTTGAGTGTCATATAAGGATTGTCTTTGTACAGTTTTACAAATTCATCGGTATAAGACTTTTGGCTGATTTTACCAATAGTATCAGCCATACAGCTCATGTCATAGCCTGAGTCCTTGGTTGCTTCCTTGAGGTCGCTCTGAGTCATGCGCACCCATTTGCCATCGATCTTTTTGATAAGATCTCCATAATACTGATCAACCGCCGCACTACTAGTACCCGCAAATGAATCAATCGTTTTCTTAATATTATTAACTTTGAAATACAGATTTTTATCCGTATCAGTTGCTATGCCACCTGTCATATTAATGTTCATCATACCCGCATTTAACTTTACGCCAAGATCAGTATTGGTCTTCATTCCTTGAAAGCGTGACGTATAGTCCATGGTGACTGTAGGATTCCTATCAGAACTTACCTCAATAGCTCCTTTAAGCTCACCGCCTTTTGGATAATTTGCGTCATACATGGCGTCATTAAATACTTTGTCAGCACTCGTCCACCACATTGCTCCGGCAGCACCGCCTGCAACCAGTACAACGAGTATCGCTGCTAGTCCTATCCACAATTTTTTCTTGGAATTAGCGGGCTGTGGATTAACCGGCCTTTCACTTACCGGAGGTAGTTCTGTATCATCAACCATCCGTTCGGGTGGAAGAGCCGGAGATGGAGTTTGATTTACGGGTGGCGTCGGTTGCTGCTGCGGATTCATAGTGTCCCTCGTTTATTCATTATCTTTATCGTATCATATTTGAGTGTAAATTTTCATACCGCTAATCTTCTTCAGGAATAGCTTTGAGTATATCAAAAAAAACCTGTTTCCTGCGCATCCACGCTTGGTCTTGCCGGACAAGTTTAGCTTCGTCCGCTCCATCATGAATCAATACCTTTACGGCTTCTTCGGTATATATTTTATCCTGAGAACCTTTGACTAAGATGACCGCATTATTCCGAAGCACAGAGTTTACAAAGCCCCCTGCTGTGATAGCGCTCTTGAATGCTCGGACTTGACAGCCGTTCTTATGCGCAACGGGTGCGAGGTATCGAGCAGCCTCCTCCCCCACCGTTACTAGCCAGTCTAATTTATCAGACCGACATACTTCGCCGATAGCCGCATGAGCTTTCGCGGATATCGATCCAAGTTCGTTCATCGAACCAAGGATAGCAATTCGCTGCGGCGTATCAATTGCATAAAGCGTCTTAAGTGCTGCTGCAACCGCCAGCGGGCTAGAATTATAGCTATCATCAATAATTATTGAGCCCTTGAGGCCACGCAAAATGTTCATACGTCCATTTACGGCACGAATCTTTGCCATACCAACCGCAACTTGCTGTGCGTTCAATCCCAACTTGGCCCCTACTGCTCCCGCCGCAACCGCTGTCTTAAGCATGTGTTCACCAACGAGTTGTAAGGTTACGGGAATAGGCTCCCAATCTGGTGAGATAAACGTGCCGGTATTTCCATCTAAACCAAGTGAAGCACTTAGCTGTAAATGATACTCAGCCTGTGAGCTTATACCGTAGGTACTGATTGAATCTGTTTTTGCATAATCCGCAAATCGCGCATCAACATCATCACGATTAATAATCGTATGCGCCGAGTGCTCCGCAATCGACAACTCTTCTCGTGCAACGGCATCGAGCCCAGAAAAATTCTCCATATGTTCAAGTCCAACTGAGGTAATGATGGTAACATCAGGCCGTAAATATTTACAAAATGCTGGTATATCTCCAGGCCGATCCGTGCCAAGTTCTTGAACGACAACATCAACGTCTTTTGTCTCACGAATGCGCAAGTTCGCAGCAGTAAACACCACTTTCCATTCAGCAATAGAACGAATATTTTCTGGGTATTTTACTCCTAGTATCGCAAGCGGCGCACTAAGCGGCGTATTGTGATTACCGTCGTGAGTACGTACGCGCCATTTTTCACCCAAGACGGTCGCTACCGCCAATTTGGTGCTTGTTTTGCCGACACTGCCCACAACCGCAACAATCTTGATGGAATGTTTTTTGATATATCGTTTTACGTACGATTCCAGTATTTTTTGGATAATGTATTTCATCATGCTTAGGTTTTAGTATACGAAAAAAAGCAGCGTACCGCTACTTTATATAAATATGGTGGAGTATGGCGGATTCGAACCGCCCGCCTCTTCCATGCCATGGAAGCGCTCTACGATTAACTAAAGGGAAGGACCTGTCCTTCCCAATTTGTCCTCAAAGTAAATTTGAGAACAAAATTCCCCATCCTCTAAAGGCTACGCTATCGCTTGCTTATTTCAATTTCTTGGTGGAGTATGGCGGATTCGAACCGCCCGCCTCTTCCATGCCATGGAAGCGCTC
>JAPUDQ010000010.1:19601-22564 GCA_027493025.1 Candidatus Saccharimonadota bacterium
TACCAAATGAGCTAATACCCCAAAATAAAATGTACGACTTATAAAGCTATCAATACCTTGAATGTATCAGCTTTATTCTTCATTTGGTAGAGCGCAGGCTCAATTTTTACGCTGAAGGCTCTCAAATGAGCTCATAGCCCGTACGCGCAATAAGTATATCACATCACCTAGAGAGTGATGTGATATGTGCGTGTGAGCTGGTGCGCGCCCACCCGGGTTTGTTTCAGATTTTTGTGTTGGACGCGCAAACCCGTGCGCATCAGCTAACAGGTACTGTTATACTGCAACCATAAGCAAAATGCAAATCAAAGAATCGTATTTGGCGTGCTGACGATGTTCGTCCCGCCATAGATACTAATAAAACGTGAGTTATTCGCAAGATACGCAATGTTATTTGTCGCCGTCACGTTATAAGGCGCGGCATATCCTGCGCCACCCGTACCAACATACACACAGTCAATCGGATTGGTTTGCGGCCGCGTGTCAAACGTATTGGCTGAAACGGTAATGTCATGGCTGCCGGAGATAATAAATACTGCTGACTCATAGGTCGTCGCCTTCGTCGATACAGTGGTAAATAAATTATTGGTAATGGTGACCTGCGAGGAGCGGTCTTCGATATGAATGCCATTCATGATATAGCCGGTAATACCATTGCCCGATATTTCACATTGCTGGACATTGGCAAGACCAACCGACCAGCCCGCACCAGGGCCCTGAGCTTTATTGCTACGAAAGGTTGAATCTTTAACCGAAATAGATTGCATTATCGAGTTCGGCGCATTAAATTCAAGATCAGTCGCGAGGTTATCCTCAAACAAACATTGCTGCACAAAGACATTACGGATAGTACTTGTATCCTGCGAGGTATGAAGAAGCCCAAAATCACAACGGCGCATAGTCATTCCTATCATGTAGATACCATCAGATGTCGCTCCCGCACTGCCGGAGAGAAAAATACCATGAAAAGCTGGATTACCAGCGATATCCTTACTGCCATCGATGTGCAGTCGGTTCAGCCACACATCAGATGAGGCATTTATATTCAGCATTGCACCATAGACCACTCCTTTACGACGCAACGAAAGATTCTCTAGCCTGATGTGTTGTCCGCTAAGACGAAAAAGTTCATGGTAGTTGGCATTTGGGGACTCAACACTAATTGTTGATTGAGATCCCAGACCGCGTATGGTGACATTTGATGGAACCGTAATCCATGTCGACGTATCCAACACCACACGAAGCGTATGATTCGGGATCGTAATAATCCCGCCATTTGTTTTAACGTCATTAATTGCATTGGTGAGAGCAGCCGTATCGTCAGTCGTACCGTTCACGGCGGCCCCATAGTCAGTCACTGAAACAATACGAGATGGATACGAGGTTGGCATAGGCAGTGCAATCGTCGGCTTTTTGCCAGTTGTTATTTGTAGCTGGTTATACGCCAACTTGCATCGCTTATCTTTGCGCCAAAACCCAAAGTACAACTCAGTATCCACCGCAGTATGAGAATGGTCTTCGAGAGTATACCAGCAAAGCGGTCCTGCGTGATGCATCGTTTCCCAGTACTCTGTCGTATCTGCCACAAGTCGTTCTTGTCCATACTCTGGCATAATAGGTGCATCATTGCCTTTAGTAGGGGTACCAGTTTCGGTTCCCCATAATAGTTTCTGTGTATCCCCTTTACTGTCCATGAGCGGTCGAATACGAGTTACAGCCTGCCAAAGACCACCACTCATGAGACCATCTTTGTTCGTATAGGGATGAACCGTTATACCATCACAATAGTCTTTGCCTCCCGCACTATATATCCCACTGATAAATAGTTCTGGGTCAATGTCTTTTCCATCCGGAGCTGCCCCGCCCGTACCACCCGTGATGGCGGTTATCGACGGATTTATTGCTTTCATGGCCGTATATGACTTTTGTAGCAAACTTGTATAGTCAGCAGCAGAAGGCGTCGGACTCCAGAACTGGTCAAGGTTCGGTTCATTCCATATTTCATACGCGGCCACCCGCGTCCCGTATCGTTCGACTAACTTAGCACAAAACGCCGCATAATTATCCTGCTCAATTGATGTTGTTGGACCATAGGTAACTGTAGCACCACTCGGTCGATTCCAGGCTGGAGAGGTATGAATAACCAGCACAACGCGTATGCCAACTTGATACGTTTTTGCAATCAGGTTATCCAAGCCCGTCCACGTATAATTCCCTTTAAACTCCTCGAGATGATACCAGTAGGCATCGGTCCGCAACCATGCACAGCCACTATCGGCGATCCGCATTAAACGTTCATTTTGATCCTGAGAAGTACCGGCTATATAGTCCCAATACGGAATCGCCACGCCAATATCATTGCGACGAAATGAGTTTTTACGAGTTAAACGTCGAGCAGCAAGTGACATATCAGTAGTATACTGCATGTGGTTTACCATTTCCCAGCATCTTACCCTAGCTTTTCTATCGAATATGTGATTAACTATAGTCAGTTTCAGAAAGTAGCGTATAGGTTTTCCGGTACGATAGGTCGACTGAAGCAGTAACGTAAAGGAAAATATACGTGAAAAAACTTTTTGTAGGAAGTCTTGCTTGGGCAACGACTGACGACAGCCTCAACGCGCACTTCGCGCAATGCGGTACTGTTGCCAGCGCCAAGGTAGTGACTGATCGCGACAGTGGCCGCTCACGCGGATTTGGCTTCGTTGAATTTGAAAACGATGCCGAAGCTGATGCTGCCGTCGAAAAGCTCAACAACTCTGAGCTTGATGGCCGCCAGATCACTGTCAACGAGGCACGCCCTCGCGAGGACAAACCCCGCGATTTCGGCGGTGACCGCCAACGCAGCTGGTAATTTTTCCAGCATAAAAATACGCCGTTCTATGCGGCGTATTTTTATGCTATATGTTTTAGGTTCAAGACTAGTTAACTCTCTTCTGCTAAACTAAATAACAGATGAGTAG
>JAPUDQ010000011.1 GCA_027493025.1 Candidatus Saccharimonadota bacterium
CTTAGTTGCTTTACATCTCTAAGTATACGGGTGTTCCGGATTAGTTTAGTGAACCGGTTGATCTCCGCTATTCCCATATCTGTTTAATTGTGCTATAATCAACCGTTGAATCCTAATATAAACTGAAGTGAGAGAGTTATGTTTGCATTAATCCAAAAAGTTAATGACGCACAAAAGAAGAAAAAAGTCGTCGATGTTCGTAGTGGTGATACAGTACGCGTTCACCAAAAGATCAAAGAAGGTAGCAAAGAACGTACTCAGATTTTTGAAGGTACCGTTATCCGAACTGACCGCAAAGACAGCCTGACGAGCCGTATTACGGTTCGTAAAATTACCAGTGGTGTTGGTGTTGAAAAAAGCTTTTTACTCCATAGTCCTCTCGTACTAAAGATTGAGGTAGTAAAACGTGCCAAAGTTCGGCGCAATTATTTGAGCTATCTCCGTGATCGAACAGGCAAGAGCTCGCGACTTACTGGGGTAAACTTCGACCGTGAAGCCGTCAACGATGTGCGCGACCTGGAGGCCGAAAAAGCCGAAGCTGAAATGAAAGCTGCTGCTGCGGATGAAGCCAAGAAAAAGGCTGATGAAGAAGCTAAAAAACAAGCTGAGCTTGATGCTAAAGCTGCGGCAGTTGAAGCGGCGCATAAACAAAACGCCTAGTTAACTTGTATGAAATCTTACATCTTCCGCTCGCTAGGAGCGGATTTTGTATGGGAAGCATGAGGAAATAATGATTATTGGGATAGATGAAGTCGGACGAGGTGCTTGGGCTGGTCCGGTTGTTGTGGGTGCAGTTGGCTTAGGAGGAGTGGAGATTCCTGGACTAACAGACAGTAAGCTGTTGAGTAAAAAGAAGCGGCTCGCATTTTCTCAGACTATTAAGCAGTCAGCATCCTATATAGGAATTGGATGGGTAAGCGCGACAGATATTGATCAGATTGGTATTAGCGCGGCTTTAAAGCTAGCTACAGCTCGTGCACTAGCCCAGATAGATATGGATGCGATAGAGCAAATAATTATCGATGGAACGATTCGCTTGTTTGATGACCCACGGGTAATAACAATGAAAAAAGCTGACTTACTCGTACCATCGGTTAGTGCGGCATCAGTTATAGCAAAGGTAGCTCGAGATCAGTATATGGCTCTTTGCGATCAAATTTTTCCTGAGTATGGGTTTGCGAATCATGTGGGGTATGGAGCCCTCAAACATCGTGAAGCGATTGATCAGTACGGACTATGTGGACTGCATCGTCGCTGTTTTGAGCCAATGCGAACGCTCACAAACTACCAAATTTTGCATACACAAAAAAGTGTACGCCACAATACATCAGTTTCATCGGGTCGCAACGCGGAAAATGCCGCTGCCGTTTATTTGCAGGAAAAAGGCTATACGATTATTAGTCAGAACTGGAAAACAAAATGGTGCGAAATTGATATTATTGCTCAAAAGAACCAACTTCTATATTTTGTCGAGGTGAAATATCGCTATTCGCCAAGACAGGGTGGAGGGATATCAGCTATTACTCCCAAAAAACTACAGCAAATGCGGTTTGCAGCTCAGTTTTGGATGCATGCAAATCGTTATACAGGTGACGCTGTGATTGCCGTGATGGATGTGACCGGCAAAGACTTCACGATACAGAATTTTATAAAATGTGTTGAATAGTTACCAAATCTGCGCTCGTACGCACTTATCGATGTATAGCTTGTCGTCAGGTGTTACCGCATAGCTATCGTAAAACTCATCAATGTGACGAACTACGTGATTGACTCGAAACTTGGACGGCGGATGAGGATCAGTTTTAGCGAGTTCAATTTGTCGCTCCAACGTTGCGTGCCCGCATTCACAGGCTGCAAAGTTCTCGAACAACTCCTTAAGAGCAGAAGTCTTCTTGGCATCTGGTTTGCTCATAGAGTTTGCGAGAGCGGTGACAGCCAACTGTAACCCGCCGATATCGGCTATGGCTTCACCCATTATTAAATCACCCTGGAGAAATATTTTTGGAGCCACCTCAAAGGAGTTGGCTTCTCTGGCAATCGTTGAAGCAAGCCGGTCAAATTCCTGTCGTTCGCTGTCGGACTGCCAACGATTCATCATACCGTGTTCATCATAATCTGCACCCTGATCGTCAAAGCCATGAGTAAACTCATGACCGATAACAGCGCCAATACCACCGAGATTCGCCGCATGGCTGGCATTTGGGTCATAGAATGGAGTTTGCAAAATAGCTGCCGGAAAAACAATTTCAAGTCGAGTTGGGTGGTTGTATGCATTGACAGTATGGGCGTTCATGTACCACTCTTCGCGGGCGGGCGGTTGTCCGATTTTGGCAAGCTCACGCGATGTATCAAACTCTCGTAGTCGTATCACATTGGCGAGATGGTTGTCAGGATCAAGTGTTAGTTGTGAAAAATCATTCCAGACTGATGGATAGCCAACAAAGACGTTGATTGCATCAAGTTTTGTATGCGCGCGTTGTTTTGTTGTCGGGCTCATCCATCCAAGCTGGTCGATACGATGATGGTACGCAGCGCGAATCTCCTCAACGAGTGCCGTGACATTTGATTTGGAGCTGGCAGGAAAATGTCGCTTTGCATACTCGCGCCCAAGCAGCTCGCCAATCGGCAAACTATCGGCTTGGAGTACCGCGCGTTTCCAGAGTGGCTTCATCTCTGACGTGCCGCCAAGAATCTTGCCATAAAACTCAAAAGATAACTCTGCTCCGTGTTCGTCGATCCAGCTTAGGTACGCATTAATGATTCGCCAGCAGAGATACCCACGAATAATCTCGATAGGCTGTGATACGAGTATGTCGCATACGGCGGCAACATAACTCGGTTGGCCGACGATGATCTCATCGTTGGGCGACTGCCACCCCAATCCGTCAAAATACGCTGACCAGTCAAATGATGGGTAGGTCGAGCGCAAGGTTTTCTGGGACATTTTATTGTATGTTTTGTGAACGTCGCGCAATGCCGCGTCTGGCCAGGCGGCTTCGGCAAGTGATCGTTCGATTTTAAATAATTGATCAAATGGCAGGAGACTAGGCTCAGACGCGTAAGATATCACCTGATCATAAAACTCCCGATACTTTTGTCGAATATTTTTCATGTTATCTGTGTCGTCCAGATAGTAGTCGCGATTGGGCAGGCTGAGTCCGGCTTGTTGGAGTTTGATAGCCTGGGACTGGTTGTCTTTGTCGTCTAGCTCAACATAGAACGTCCAAAAGGCAGACTGTCCACGCCGGTGCATACGACCAATCTCGTGTGCGAGCATCGTTGGACTCGACGCCATGCGGACGCGGCTCATCATGTCGCTAATCAGTTCAAGATGATTCTGCCGCTTATCCGAAAAGCTGAGTGCAACATCAAAAAACGTCTTAAGTAGGTGCTGGTCGCCATTGCTGTTTGGCGTGTTTCGCAGCTCGGAAACGATGGCATCGACTGCGCGCCAAGAATTTTCGCGCAAGACATAAAACGTTCCCCATGTGCTCTCGCTTGCAGGTATAGGGTTAGCGTGCAGCCATGGATTATTGATATAGCCAAAATAGTCATCTTGTGGACGAACAGAAGAGTCATATATGCGTTTTGTCATCCATCTATCGTAGCACGTACTGTGTGCATCAGCCTATCATGATCGCGTGATATCCAGTCCGTCTTGGCTTTGATAGACAGCGTACCGATTTTGATAGATCGGGCAAGGTCTGGCCGCGCCGCGGCGTCAAAAAACTTGGTGTAGCGGTCGATCCAGGGTGCTCCGGACACGATACGGGCTGTGTTAACAACGAATTTCTCCAGCGCATGGTCATCGCCAAACGTGTGCAGTATCCAGTCCCAATGTTGTTCTAGCCACTGCCAGGTGAGCTCTTGTGCGACGGGGTTACGTAGTAGATAGCTGTACCAACGGACCGTGTCTTGCGGTTTCACGTACGAAACGTCATGGAGTTGATCGAGCAGTGTCGTAATTAGGCTAGGGTCATCGGTAGTACAGAGCGCGATTGTCATGTGATCGCGAATTTCCGGATCAAGAGTTGATTGGTAGAGCGCATTGATACTCCGGTATGTCGCTTGTGAGTTTTTGTGTAGGGCTGCGCTGCAGATAACACTTCGCAGCGTGCTTGGTAGACTGGTGATATCAACTGAGGACTGATACTGATCTGCAAGTGTATCGATCGTCTCCGGGTGTGATGCGAGTACCAGAAGATTGAGGATGATAGCGCGAATGCGCATGTCGTTGATCGAATCGTTTGGCTGTTCGGTGTAGCCGAGTTTCAGGCGAGTTGGTTGCGTGTACGTGTGAATCCATTGGTTGATTATCTTAAGGTCGTCCTTGCTGAGGGCGTGTTTGTGAAGCTCCCGAATGATAGTGTCAATAACACTCCAGATTGCGTCAACGGATTCATGACGGACATTCCACAAAACTTCGATCAGTCGTTCTGTCGATGTGTAGCCGGCTTGGGCAAGCAAATAATATTCGTAGAGACTACTGCCGCGTTCCGACGGCTCTAGCTGGTTATGCTGGAGGGCGGTCAGAAATATCTGGGCATAGGGGTCGTCATATAAGGTCATAAAATGCCCCTGTGCCTCGTGGTTGATTGGGATATTGATATCACGCGCTGGTAGGATTGTTTCGGTTGACGTCATGAGTTGTGTTCCGTTTTTCGTTTGGAATGGCACCGGCCAATACGTTGTTGATGCGGAATGGTCGATCGTGAATTGTTGCTGGCTCAATCGAACACGTGTCGAACCGTCTGGCGAAACGGTTATGAGCGGATAGCCTGAGGTTTGTATCCATGGTGTCATAAAACCGCGAATGTCTTTTCCTGATGCATCGCTCATGGCACGCCATAGGTCATCGCTGGTCGTGTTGCCATAGGCGTGTCGGTCAAAGTATGTTTTTAGTCCATGTTGAAACGCTTGTGGGCCGATGTATGACTCAAGCATTCGCAACACGCGACTGCCTTTGGCGTAGACGATACCTTTGTCAAAGGCGGCGTTTATCTCGTCCGGGTGATGGATCGGCAGTTCGATTGGCTGAACCATCGGAAACTGGTCGCGCTCGAGTGCCAACGATATCTCGGAGTTCATAAACGATCGCCAAATATGCCATTCTGGATATAGCACATCGATCGCCGTAAACATCATGACATTTGCAAAACTCTCATTGAGCCAGAGATTATCCCACCACTTCATGGTGACAAGATTTCCAAACCATTGATGGGCCAGCTCGTGTGCAATGACTGTCGCGATGTATTCACGGGTAGCAGTAGTTGTGGTATCGCGCGCCAACAAGCAGCTTTCGCGGAACGTAATCAACCCCCAGTTCTCCATCGCTGCTGCGCTAAAGTCTGGCAGGGCAACGAGGTCACATTTTGGTAGCGGATATTTAGTGTCGTAGTAGTGCTCAAAAAAATCAATCGTTCTGACGGCTACAGCAAGCCCATGGGTGACAGAGTCAATAGGCTGGACAGTCGTGGCGTAGGCATTAACTAGAACCCCACGGGCAGTTTTCATGCTCTGATGGTGTAACTCGCCATACACCCACGCAAGCAAGTAGGTGCTCATCCGCGGCGTGGTTTCAAACTGAGTTGTCAGGCGGTTGTTGGCCGCGATTTCATGGCGGATCGGCATATTACTGAGGACGATTACATCTGGTTCAGTAATGAGGGTTAGATCAAATGTTGCTTTGGCGGCTGGTTCATCAATACACGGGAATACCGTCCTGGCAAAATGCGACTCAAACTGCGTCACGACGAGTTCTTTTTTTGTCGCGCCGTCCATGTAATGACTAATGTACATGCCAAGCATGGTTTCCCGTAACGGTCCACTGAACTCAATGGTGATGAGATATTCGCCTGCCTGTAGTTTCGCATCAATCTGGAGCTCATTGTCATGGAGTATGTAGGGTATCGCCGCATCGTCGATTTGCACTGAGGTGATCGTAATATCTTTTGCGTGCAGCATGATGAGATCATTGTCCGAGCGTTTCGTACCGCTTATCGAGACCGTACCACGATACCGTCGGCTCGGCCGGTCGATATCAAGCTTCAGGGTGTAATGCTTCGGCTGAAAATAAGTGAGTAAGCGTTTTACCGGTTTCATATATCCTAGTGTAGCAAAATTCACTAAATACCATGAGTTTCTTATCGACCATGAGGTCATACGCATTACTTGGGGTAGCGTTACGTAGCAGCTTTCTCGGGTATGGTATGATTTTACCTGTTTAGCGCGAGGTCCTATTGTCTAATGAACGATAACGGGGATTAACGAGCTACACAGAGTTTGTGAAATGAGCCCTTGATTTTTGCGTGCTGACAATAGTATACTTATCATGTACGTATCCGGCCGGCAGGTCGGGTTTTTTGATGAAAATAACAAGGAGATACTATATGCAGGATATCAATGTTAAGCAGCTCGTACTGGCGATTACAAGCATAGCTGAGGAGAAAAATCTCCCTGAAGAGACCGTTATGGATGTGGTTCAGCAAGCGATTGCAGCGGCGTGGCGACGCGACAATGGGGACCGCGAGCAAAATGTTCGAGCCCAGCTCAATACGGTTAAGGGAATGGCAAAAGTTTTTGTCATGTACGAAGTCGTTGAAGAAGTCGAAAATCCCGCCACAGAATTGACCGTTGAAGACGCACAGCGGCTTAAACAAGGTGCGGTCATCGGTGATACTGTTGAGGAGGCTTACGAAGCCACCAGTTTTGGTCGTGTAGCTGCTCAGACGGCTAAGCAAGTTGTTTTACAAAAGCTGCGCGAGGCAGAGCGTGAAGTTGTCATGGAAGAGTTTGCCGATAAGATCGGAACGGTGCTAGTAGGTACAGTTCAAAGAGTTGAGCCGCGTGTCGTACGAGTAGAAATGGGCAAAACCGTCGGTGTGCTGCCGCAATCAGAGCAGATTCCAGGTGAATACTATAGTATTGGTTCGCGTATCAAAGTTTTCCTCAAAGATGTAGAGCGCGACAGTCGTGGTCCACAGCTGATTCTTACTCGGTCAAACGAAGCGTTTGTTGAGTATTTGTTCAGTCAGGAAGTCCCCGAAATGGAGACGGGTGCGGTAGAAATAAAAGCGATTGCCCGTGAGGCGGGCAAGCGTACGAAGCTGGCGGTTAGCTCAACCGTTCCGGGCGTAGACCCTGTAGGGACATTTGTTGGGGGTCATGGAACGCGTGTTAATGCCGTTATGAATGAGATTGGCGAGCAAGAAAAGATTGATATTATTACGTTTGACGCTGACATCAAAAACTTCATCGTTAATGCACTTAGTCCTGCCGAAATTAGTAGCGTGGAAGTTGACGTAACCGAAAAAAGGGCCAAAATTTATGTCAGCGAAGATCAACAATCGATTGCGATTGGACGTGGGGGCCAGAACGTACGTTTAGCTAGCAAGTTGACTGGTTATGAGCTTGATATTGTCCCACAGTCTGAAGCACCAGCCATGAAGGCAAAGACGGAGAAGAAACCTCGCAAGAACATTGAGGACGACCTCTTTAGCGCGATTGAAGAGAGTAATACGTAGTTTGGTAGAAGATGTCTAGCACTCTATTGACCAGAGTGCTAGATTTCGCTATACTGACTAACGTACGCAAGTATCCTGGGATGGCTGTTAATGACACTTGCGTGGAGGAAGAACGTGCAAGAAAACTTTACGGATTTTATGAATAATCTAACGGATAATGCTCGAGGTAGCTTGCAACACGCTGAGCTGACAGCTCGAGCTCTGGGTAGCCCATATATTGGCACGGAACATCTTATGCTTGGTGTGCTCGCGCAAGAATCATCTGTGGGAGCACAGTTACTTGCAGAAGCGGGCGTGACGTTAGAGCGAGCGCATCATGCGTTGAACTTGACGCCAAAAGCACTCGTTGTCAGTGTTGGCTCGAAAGGTCTCAGTGAAACTGCCAAATTAACACTTCGAATGAGCTGGGATATTGCTCAGGAATTTCGACAGGATCACTGTGGTACGGAGCATATTTTATTTAGTATTTTGTCGCAGAAGAATGCTCGTGCAACCGTACTCTTGAGGGATATGAATATTAATATTGATGATCTGCTCGGTGAAATCGAAAGTTACCTCGAAAGACAACAGGCAAGGGGTAATAACGAGCGTACTGCTTCGGGTACCAAAACCAAGTCACGTCAACCGGCTCTCAATAAATTTGGCTCAGATCTGACTCATCTGGCTCGCACGGATAAACTCGATCCGGTCATCGGTCGTGACGAACAAATTACGCGAATGGTGACAATTCTGAGCCGTCGTCAAAAAAATAACCCGATTTTGATTGGTGATCCCGGAGTTGGTAAAACGGCTATCGTAGAAGGATTGGCGCAACGAATTGTTGCCGAGCAAGTTCCAGAACATTTGCTTGATAAACGGATCGTCTTGCTAGATTTGCCAGGGATGGTGGCTGGGACGAAATTTCGGGGCGAGTTTGAAGAGAGGTTTAAAAAAGTCGTTGAAGAACTTAGCGATGATCCAAATACAATTGCGTTTATTGATGAAATCCATTTGCTTGTTGGGGCAGGTTCAGCCGAAGGTTCGATGGACGCGGCTAACATGCTTAAACCAGCCTTGGCGCGCAGTCATATTCGGCTTATTGGTGCTACGACACTTGAGGAATATCGCAAACACATCGAAAAAGATGCTGCGCTTGAGCGACGATTACAGCCAATCATGGTACCCGAACCAACCTACGCTGATACGGTAGCGATTATGAAAGGCTTGCGACCTCATTATGAGAAGTTTCATAATGTGACGATGAGTGATGATGTGGTCGAGGATGCGATTTATATGGCCGATCGTTATGTTAATGATCGACATATGCCCGACAAAGCAATAGATGTTATGGATGAGGCAGCCGCTCGTATCCGTGTCAAACGAGGACTTAAACCAAGTAAATCCCGTGATATTAATCGTGAAATCCGACTACTTGAAGAAAAGATGGAGGATGCTGCTGGTTCAGAGGACTACGAACGAGCGGCCCTCTATAAGATGCGAATGAGTCGATTGCGCGAACAGCTTGATGAAATTGCCAAACAAAATGCTTCAGCTGCTTCGTCTAGAGTCGATACGTCAACTGTTGCTGAGGCAGTAGCGGTGATGACCGGAATCCCTCTCAAGCAACTTCAGCGGTCTGAGCGAACACTACTCGCAAAACTGGAGAAGCACCTCGGCAAGTCAATAATTGGCCAAAAAGAAGCTATTGAGAAAGTTTCTCGGGCTATTCGTCGATCTCGCTCTGGTGTTAGTTCGGCGCGCCGACCGATTGGCTCATTTGTGTTTATGGGGCCGACAGGCGTGGGCAAAACGGAATTGGCCCGGGTGCTTGCTCGTGAAGTGTTTGGCTCTGATGACGCACTGATTAAAATTGATATGAGTGAATTTCGAGAGCATCACACGACGAGTCGTCTGGTTGGTGCGCCGGCAGGGTATGTTGGCTATGAAGATGGCGGACAGCTAACAGACAAGATTCGTCGTCAACCCTATAGTGTCGTGTTGTTTGATGAAATTGAAAAAGCTCACCGCGACGTTTTTCAGCTATTACTTCAGCTTCTTGAGGATGGTACGTTAACTGATGCCAAAGGGCGCAAAGTTGACTTTAGTAATACGATCATCATTTTAACGAGCAACCTTGGTTCTGAAGCGATGTATCGCGAAGCAGCCATGGGCTTTGAATCAACAACCCATCAGAACGATATTGATGTTCTCCATGAATCAAATGAGCACGCTGCGAAAAAGTCACTCGAGAGTATGATGCGTCCCGAGCTTATTAATCGATTTGATGACGTAATTGTTTTTCGAGCGCTCACAAAACCAGAAGTACAAAAAATATTTGATTTGCAAATCGAGGATTTACGCAAACGTTTACAGCGGAAAGGGATTGGTATTGTTGTATCATCGGTAGCAAAACGCATGCTGATACATAAAGGTTACAATCCACATCATGGGGTGAGGCCATTGCGACGAGTTATCCAAGATGAGCTGGAGCATCCTATTGCAGAGTATATTATTCACCACCATGATACAAAAGGAGTAATTATTCATGTCGCGGTGCGAGATGGTACAATTGCTATCGAACCTAAGCATGAAGAATCGGAGAGAAATGCGGTCTAAAACGAGCCACTCTATCATCAAGCTCATTTTGCTTCTGATAATACTAGGTTTCTCAGTCTGGATTGTGTTCAACCGTCAACGTGTTGTCGATATGATGACTGTTTGGCGGTTTACTCCTTCAACGGCAATTGCCTCTTTAGCAACGCGTTCTGGTATGTCGGAGACGGGAAAATTTTTATTTTATGCGTCGCAACCACAGATAGATAATAAAGAACAGTTCAACACTCATTGCCATCGTATGATTGAAAAAACTGCAGTGCTTGGTTGTTATACAATGCGGCGGATCTATGTCTATGATATTACCGACCCTCGACTCGATGGTATCAAGGAAGTTACCGCCGCGCATGAGATGCTACATGCGGCATATGATCGTTTATCCGATTCTGAGCAAGCAAGAGTAGATAGGCTTATAGAGACAGAGACGGCTCATATTACTGATCCTAAGCTTCGGGAGAGACTGGCTTTATATGAAAAAACTGAGCCAGGCGAACGCAATAATGAGCTCCACTCTATTATTGCAACCGAAATACGCACAATCTCACCAGAGCTGGAAAAGTATTTCTCTCAATATTTTGAGGATCGAAACAAGATTGTGACGCTTGCTGAGTCATATGCCCAAGTTTTTAAGGAACTTGAAGACCAGCAGACGAAACTCATACAAGAAATCACTGACCTATCAGCTCGAATCGATGCGGCAGCTCAACAGTATAAACGTGATAGTAGTGCTCTTGCGACGGTTATCGATGGCTTTAATAAACGCGCCCAAAACGGGGATTTTACCAGTCAGGCTGCCTTTGATGCCGAACGACAACGGCTTATTTCTCGGCAGACGAAACTAAATCAAACGCGAGAGCAAGTAAACGCTGATATTGCGCTCTATAACCAAAAGAAAAATGAGCTTGTGGCGGTAAACGATACGGCCCAACAGCTTCAAAAAAGTATAAATTCAACCGCATTGCCGGAGGCTCCGGTAATACGATGAGTCGAGTGAAATATGTATGCCAACAATGCGCTAGCTCTTACGGCAAATGGTCGGGTAGGTGTGATAACTGCGGTGCGTGGAACAGTTTGGTGGAGAGCGTATCGACTCAAGCTACAGGTAAAGCCGTTGTCTCAAGATCCCAAGGAACGCCCCTGATAGTTTCCGCACTTCAAGATGTATCTGTCGATCAAGTTCAGGACAGATTGTCCTCCGGAATTCGCGATGTAGATACAGTACTAGGTGGAGGGCTGATGCCTGGCGGCGTGGTGCTTGTGGCGGGTGAGCCGGGTATTGGCAAGAGCACCCTTCTCCTGCAAATGGCAGCCCATATCAGTAGGCTTCAGCCAGTTCTATATGTAACTGGTGAAGAATCAGCAGGGCAAGTAAAGTTACGTGCGGATCGGCTTGGAGCGACTGCTATATCAAAACTGAGTCTCGTGGCGAGTACGAGTGCGGATGATATTGCAGCGACGATAGGTGGTGGTGCGTATCGTCTTGTGATTGTCGATTCAATTCAGACATTAGTAATGGCAGAAGTTACATCAGCTCCAGGAACGGTTAGTCAGATTACGAACGCTACAAACATTATCATTCAAGCTGCCAAAAAGACAAATACGACCGTCATGCTGGTCGGTCATGTCACCAAAGAGGGCACGATTGCAGGCCCAAAGGTTATGGAACATCTCGTTGATGTCGTTTTGCAGTTTGAAGGGGATCGTTACGGCGGTTTTAAGATGGTTCGAGCAGTTAAAAATCGGTATGGGAGTACGGCTGAGTTGGCGATCCTCGAAATGGAGGGTCAAGGATTAATACAAATCGACAATCCGTCGGCAACGTTGTTAGCGGAGCGATCAAAGAATGATGGGTCTATAATTTTGGCGACTATGGAGGGTAATCGCTCACTTCTCGTTGAGATACAGGCACTTGTCAATACCACTACATACGGATATCCTAAAAGAACGGCAAGCGGCTTTGATCTCAATCGGTTGAATGTTTTAATTGCCGTACTGGAAAAACGAACTAAGCTAAAGCTAGGTGACAAAGATATTTTTATCAATGTTGTGGGTGGTCTAAAGCTTCGTGACCCGTCTGCCGATCTCGCAGTTTGTATGGCTATCGCGAGTGCAGCTGCTGGGCGAGCGATGGATAATGAGGCAGTCGTGTATGGGGAGGTAGGGCTTGGTGGGGAAATTCGTACCGCTCATAATTCGATAAAACGGATTAATGAAGCCAAGAAACTCGGATTTACCTATGCAGTCGCTCCTCAGACGAAGCCCAAGAATGATTTTATTCGTCCTGTACTTGATTTACGATCAGCACTTCGAGATCATCTGACGATAAACAGCAAAGACCAAGGTTTTGTGATCTAGGACCGCAATGTCAAAAACAGATAATATATAGTAAAGAAAGTGAATTATATGGAACTACTACTTCTCATGACGGCCGTTCTCTTAGCGGAGACAAGCTATCTTACGTATCAAACACATAAAAAATCTTCTACCATACGTCGTTTTCGAGCCCCAATTATTTGTGATACGAGCGCGCTTATTGACGGACGTATTGTCGCAATTGCACGAGGTGGTTTTTTGTCGGGCGAACTAGTTATTTCACGGAGCGTGACTCGTGAACTTCAGTTTATGGCTGATCTTCCAGACCACACGAAACGAGAACGCGCCCGATTTGGCCTTGATGTCATTGCCCAGCTGCAAGAAATTGAAAGACTTGACGTTGTGATTTACGATGACGGAGTAACGCATGCAGATGGAGTTGATGAACAGCTGATTGTCCTAGCAAAAAAATTTAAGGCCCGACTTTGTACGATTGACTATAACCTCAATAAGGTCGCTCGAACTGAGGGCATTGCCGTAGCCAATATCAATGAGCTAGCCCATGCGCTTCGTCCAATGCATCTTCCAGGCGAACAGATTGAAGTGTCCATTGTTGGACTTGGACAAAACAAAGATCAAGGGGTTGGGTATCTTGATGATGGCACTATGGTTGTAGTCGATGGGGCAAAAAAACGACTCGGATCAACGTTGCAGGTTGAAACTATCCGCATGTTACAGACTGAAGCCGGACGAATGGTGTTTGCTCGTTTGCTCCGCGAAGATACTTCACCTAAACAACCCAGAAAAGTAGTAAAAACTTCTCGTCGATCGCCTCGTCAAACAATTAGGAAACATAGCTCTGAGGATTCATTAATCAAGCTAGCTAATAATTAGCTGTTCTTGAAACTGCCAGCCTGTCAATATTTAGAATGAGTCAGTTAACTCACCGGAATACAGAGCCGTGTCAGTTACTCGAACGATAACTTGCCCATTACCGTTAACATCGTAGTCGAGGCTATAATCACCACTCCCACGACCATCAATTCTCCCAATTTCTTGACCATCTATGAGGAATACGACTGATTGAATAGCGTGTGTGCCTTGAGACACTTGAGCGGTAATCTTTTTGCTTTTAGTCGTAATACTGGTGACATATGGCTTTACATCATCACAGTTATGTGTATCATCAGTTGCGCTTGCATCATACCCACCGGGAGAGACATACGAAACTCTCTGCGTAAGTGGATCGGTGACTTTTTGGACATTAACAACTTCTTTGGCGCTCTCTGGCGTACAATCAGTCGCCTTTTTCTTTGAGATTTTATCAAAGGTAATTTTTTCGTAGGTGCCGGCACTCTGAGTTTTGTTAAACCATGAGGGAAAAAGATCACGCCGACCATTGACTGTAAGATTTTGGATTCCGGCAGGTTGCGTGAACCAGTCTCCAGTTTTCCAGCTTCCTTCGGGCAAAAAGACTTCTTTGTGCATGCGAGATTGGATTGTGCCGATTGTTGGACCGACCGTCGTTGAAAGAGCTTGACTCATCGGAATCGGAATGTGATTACCGACCCAGATACTAACAGCTGCTTTGGTACTGACACTGTTCATCCAGAGATCCTTTGACTTTGTACCGGCATTACTGGTACCAGTTTTCGTAAAAGTTCGTATGCCCGGTATTACCAGTCCGCTCGCACCACGACCAAACGAAGGAGAGCGAGCGTTGTCATCACTCAAAATGTCGGCGAGGATATATGGTATTTGAGGATCAAGTACTTGTTTGCCCTCATCCTTCCACTTTTTAATGACTTGTCCATCTGCATTTTTAACCTCGAGCACACTTGCAACCGGTTTATATACTCCCATACGACCAAGGGTCGCAAACGTGTTGGCGTGTTCGACTTGCTTGAGGCCGCATCCGCCAATGGCAGAGGCGAGGCCAACCTGGGCATCAATACCGTCTGTACAGTAGCTCCAGTCACCCATTTCATGAATAGTAGTAATAGCGCTCTCTTGTCCAGGGATCGCCATGGCGTTAATAGCTGGTATATTGCGGGATTCAGCAAGAGCATTGCGAACAGGCATGAAACCTTTAAACTTAAAGTCAAAGTTTTGGACTGATTTTCCGTCGTCTGTACGATAGACATTTTGTGGAATAGGGTTATCAGAGATCAGTGATCCCGCACCGTAATTAGTGCCCTGGCGTTGTTTGAAAAGATTGGCATAGACAAGTGGCTTGACGCTGGAACCGGGTTGAATAAATGACGTCGCTGCATTCACAGAACCATAATCCGGATAATTGTAGTCACGAGAACCGCGCAGTGCCAGAATCTGACCGGTCTGAACATCAACAACAGTGACCGCACCATTATCAAAATTAGCAGTGCGAGGCCAATGAGAGTTGAACAGATCAACGACCGCTTCATCGACAATTTGCTGAGCGCGCAAATCAAGGGTTGTTTTAACCGTCAGACCACCTGCGCCAACCGTTGCTTTGCCTAACTCACCTTCAAGCTGAGACTTAACCATTTGAACAAAATGTGGGGCTTTGATATCTTTAAATTGGTCTGTCTCAGGCTTTACGGCTGCCAGTACAGAAGTTTTCTTTGCTTCTTCGGCTTCAGCTTTCGTGATGAATCCTTGCTCGGCCATATAGTCAAGTGTGGTGGCTTGGCGAGCAAGCAATCCTTTCTTGGCATTTTCATCAACGAGCGCATTGTAGGGGTTAAAGCGACCAGGTTGCTGAGGTATAGCTGCAAGAAATGATGCTTCGGCGAGTGTCAAATCTTTCGCATCTTTCTCGAAATAGGTACGGGCAGCTGACTGAACACCGTTTCGACGGCCGCCATACGATGACTCATTGAGGTACATAGTGAGAATCTGATCTTTGTTGTATGAGCGTTCAACCTCAATAGCGAGGATTGTTTCTTTAATCTTGCGAGGAACACCACCAAAACTTCGATCACTCGACTCATCGCGGAAAAAGACTTGCTTGACGAGTTGCTGCGTCAGTGTAGAGGCACCTTGGGTGTCACCACCCTTAAAATTGTTGACCGTTGCCCGAATAATACCAGTTGCGCTAAAGCCGCCATGTTTATAGAAATCCTTATCCTCAATAGCGATTGTAGCTTGTTTCATTTTTTCGGAAATTTCTTCTGACTTGACAACGAGTTTGTAGTCTCCCGTACCTTTATCTTCCCATAGTATCTCACCGTTGCGGTCTAGGTATTTTGTAACCGTTGTTTGGACTCTACCAGCGAGTTCTCCCGGACGAATTGCTGCAATTTCTTGACGATAATAGGCAAATAATCCCGCGATCAATAAAACAATCAGCAAAACACCGACGCCCATGATTTTGAGAGCCATAATGCCACCCTCACGACTAAACCAATACGACCAGAACCGTTTTGGATGGAGGCGGTAAAGGATGCGTTTTAGCGGGTGTTTCGGCAGGGTTGCTAAATACTCGGCTTTTCTGCGAGCTCGTGCATCTTTCTTCGCCTTGTGATGAGCAGATAGGTTTGAATAAACATTCAACGACTTCGATGCTCTCTTCGGTGTTTTCGCCACAGTAATACCACTCCTTCTGATAACTTACTGTTCATTATACTCCAAAATGCTAGAAAATGTAGGAAAATTTCGTTACTATAGAACAGAGGTAACTGTAATATGAAAGCAAAACTATGTCTACGATGACACTTTCCGAAGAATTAACTTGGCGCGGCTTTATTAACCAAACGACATATTCAGACCTAACAGCGCTTGACGATAGTCCGATGACATTTTATTGGGGTGTTGATCCGAGCGCGTCAAGTATGACCGTGGGTAATTTCGCGGCGGCTATGCTAGTCCGGCACTTTATTGATCATGGCCACAAGGCCATTTTGCTCATCGGCGGCGCAACTGGATTGATTGGTGATCCTGATGGCAAGAAACAGGAACGTGATCTCAAAACTCTCGAAGAAATTGATAAAAATATAGCCGGCATCAGTGCGCAGTACCAGATGATATTCGCCGGCAAGCCGTTCAAGATTGTCAACAACTACGATTGGTTCAAATCGATTGGCTACATGGATTTTCTGCGTGACATCGGTAAGCATGTCAGCTTGACGCAGATGTTGGACCGCGATTTTATCCAGAGTCGTATTGGCGAAGGCGGAGCTGGCATTAGCTACGCCGAATTCAGCTACGCGCTCATTCAGGGCTATGACTTTTTACATCTCTACCGCACCGAAGGTACGACCGTACAATTAGCCGGAGCAGATCAATGGGGTAACAGTATCACTGGTGTGTCGTTGATCCGCAAGCTTGAGGGTGTCGAATCGCACGTCTTGACACTACCAATAATCATCAACAAAACGACTGGGGTCAAATTTGGCAAGTCCGAAGAAGGCGCGATTTGGCTCGATGAAACACAAACCAGTGTATACAAATTCTATCAGTTCTGGCTCAATACTGATGATGTGGGCGTGATTGACTACATGAAAATCTATACCTTGCTTTCTCGAGAGGAAATAGATCGGTATGCGCAATTAGCGATAGAAAACCCGGGCGCGCGCGAAGCTCAAAAAGCTCTGGCGTATGAGGTTACGAAACTGGTTCATGGCGAGGAGCGTGCCAATACTGCTCGCACTGTTACTGAGGTGTTATTTGGCAACCGTCCAATCACAGAGATGACTGATGAAGATATTTCTATGCTTGCGCAGGAAATTCCGGTTAGCACAAGCGGTCGGTTGTTGGAAATCCTCATTGAGTCCGGTGCTGCAACAAGCAGCAACGAAGCAAAGCGCTTACTGGCTGGCGGAGCCTTACGTATAAATGGGGCAAAAGTGGCTGACGACCAAGTAATTAGTGCGCCCAGCCTCATCAAAAAGGGCAAAAACAGCTTCATCCTTGTTAGGTAGCGATCGGCTCAACCTGATATCATAAAATGTATGAGATATACGACTCCACTACGGGAGATTAAAGGTGTTGGACCTAAGCTATCGTTGCAGTTGGAGAGTGCCGGACTAAAGACTGTTATGGACCTTGTGCAGTTTTTGCCACGGGCATATGAGGATTATACGAAAGTTATGCGCATTATGGATCTTCAGCCCGGCAAGGTTGTTGTCCAAGGTAAGATTACCGCAGTGCAGTCACAATACGTCCGCCGCGGTCTCCACATCACTAAAGCCGTGCTAGAAGATAACTCCGGCAAAGTGCCGCTCGTATGGTTCAACCAGCCTTATCGCGCATCCCATCTCAAAGATGACCGGGAGTGGGTTGTGGCGGGTGAATTTACTTTTTCCAACCGACGCTATCAGCTTATGAATCCAAGCTTGCGGGCAAGCGATGAAATCATAGAATCTGGCGAAGCAATTATTCCGATTTATCGTCAGGTTGCAGGTATCAAAACCGCAAAGTTACGATCACTCATTGAAGAAATCCGACCGTTAATTATTATGTATCCTGAACTATTGCCAGATTCATTTATTAAAAAAGGTCAATTTATGAGCTACGCTGAAGCGTTAACAGCACTTCATTTTCCTGAAGATATGGCTCAAATTGAGCAGGCACGTAAACGAGTTGCCTTTCAAGAGCTTGTTGAATTATTGCTCGCTGCCGAGCTGAACAAATCAGACAACGCTGCTCTCGAGAGCTGGCAAATACCGTTTGATAAAGCCGGTACCAAACAGTTTATTATGGGGCTTCCGTTTGCATTGACTGGTGATCAACGACGAGCGGCGTGGGATATTATCCAAAATTTCGAAGCCGGAGAACCAATGAATCGGCTTCTACAAGGTGACGTTGGATCTGGTAAAACGATTGTCGCTGGGATTGGTGCGTATATGGCCGCACGCGCCGGTTATCAGACCGCGCTGTTGGCGCCAACTGAATTACTTGCTCGGCAGCATGCTGAGACGCTTGTGCGTTTGCTGGAGCCGCATCATGTATCAGTAGGCTTATTAATCGGCTCCATGAATAAAAAGTCCAAAGAGGAGTTGAAAACCCATATTGCGGATGGCTCAATAGCTATTACGGTCGGCACTCATGCTTTGATTCAGGATACGGTGAGGTTTCACAAACTCGGTTTTGTAGTGATTGACGAACAGCATCGGTTTGGCGTGATTCAGCGCCAAAAAATACTCCAAAAATCGCTTCGTCGTGACAACAGTGCTACGGAGGGGCTGGACTCTCCCAAGCATGTCATGCCTCATCTTCTGGCAATGACCGCTACGCCTATTCCGCGTAGTTTGCAGCTGACTATGTATGGTGAGCTGGAAATATCGATATTGCAAGAAAAGCCAGCCGGTCGTAAAGAGATAAAAACTCGTGTTGTTTCGCCGATTTCCCGAGCAGGATTGGTGGCTGACGTTGACAAAGAGATTGCGATTGGGCGGCAGGTATATGTCGTCTGCCCTTTAATTGAGGATGACGTATCAGAGATAAAACAGGCATCCCAGATGCAAAATTCCCGAGACGTCAAAAGCGTTACTGCCGAATATGAGCGTCTCAAAAAAACGGCTTTTCGTCATCGTCGTATCGGTCTTCTTCATGGCAAAATGAAAGCTGAGGAAAAAGAGACAATCATGCGACAATTTGCAGCGCATGAACTAGACATCCTCGTCAGTACAACTGTCGTTGAAGTAGGTGTAGATGTGCCGAATGCAACGGTTATGATTATCGAAGGCGCAGAACGGTATGGTTTAGCTCAGTTGCATCAGTTACGCGGCAGAGTAGGCAGAAGTGACCATCAAAGCTATTGCTATCTGGTGCCGACAGAAGCCAAACAAACAGCCTCGCAACGTCTTAAAGAAGTAGCAAAAAGTTCTGATGGGTTTTATTTGGCGGAAAAAGACCTTGAAATGCGTGGACCGGGCGAGATATATGGACGGATGCAGAGCGGACAGATCAATCTTCAAATAGCAAATCTAGCCGATACCAAAAGTATTCTTGCCGTAAAGCGAGCTATCGCATGGGCTCGAGATAATGGGGTAAATCTGCTACAATATGAGGCAATGAAGCGGCGTGTCGACACGTACCGTCGTCTCACAACATTAAACTAGTAAAAGGCGTAGCCAAAAGAAAATGTATTCTGGAACGACGATCCGCACCAAATCCGGACGAGTTATGGGTGCGCATCAGAAAATCGATCGTGTTGTCCGGCGACAATTACGTGCTCTATTACCGCGTAAACGGTTTTTTCCGGATATAAAAGAAATCCTTCATTTCGAAGGTGCGAACGGCCCGGATGGCATTAAACGCAAGAGCCCTTCACGAGATGAACCATGGCACTATGTCGATCCGACAAATCTGGCTGATACGGAAATTTATCACCTTATCAATGACCATATTGAGAATTTGACGACAGCTTTAGCGAATCGGAATCGAGAACGAGCTGCTTTTGAAGCGGCGTGGTTGGCACATGCCATTGTTGATGCCTTAACCCCAGCTCATCATTACCCACTAGCTGAGAAAATTGAGGAGCTATGGGGTCACCCTAAAGAAGAGCGCCTGACTATTAAACAAAAAAATATCATCAAAGGCAGCAGCCGGCGGGATAGTTTTGCCAAAAACTGGCAATACTGGGGTGCAAAAGGAGTCTTTACGACGCATGTGCTTTTTGAGCTCGGCGTAGCAAGTACGATTGCCTCTCAACGCTTCTCTGATGTATATCCGGATAGCAATCAACAAGTGCGCGTCGTGCGAGAGGGTTTTGAGCCTATGATGCGTGAAACGGTCGATAAAATATATGCCATCAATATGTATGAGGAGTTTTATCGTCAAGGCTGGACTCGTCATTTGGCACGGACAACGCGCCTGGTACTCGTGCCTACAATTATTCGAACGGTTATGCTTGCTTGGTATTTTGCAAGCGAACGCGCCGAAAAACGACGGACTAACCGGTCATGAGCGTGCGTTTAATTGCTGGGGAATTTGGCGGCCGAACGATTACCACCTCCGACTCTTTCAAGACTCACCCGATGGGAGATCGGGTGCGAATGTCGCTGTTTAATATTCTTGGTAATTTACAAGGGCTCACCGTGCTCGATGCGTTTGCTGGTTCGGGTTCACTCGGGTTTGAAGCGCTGAGTCGCGGGGCGACCCACGTGACCTTTGTCGAGCGCGATCGTACCGCTCAGCGAATTATTGAGAAAAATATTGCTGATCTCGGTGTGGGTGAAAAAGTAAAACTAATCCGTTCAGGAGTTGGTGGGTGGCTTGATACAACGACGTTTGTCCACCTAGACAACGCCAATGAACTCAAGAAACAGGACTATGATTTGATTTTTGCTGATCCACCATACAATAATCTCCAGTTATCCACAGTTTTCCGTCTCAAAAGTCTTTTAAATCCCAAAGGGCTTATGATATTATCATACCCAGGTAGGGAGTCGGTGCCGACCGTTAATGGAGTTGTTGTGGTGGACAAACGTAGTTACGGAAACGCGGCATTGGCTTTCTACCGCCTGGACAGTTAGAGTCCTTTTTTGTTTTGGCGAATCGCCGTTGACGAGAGATGACTCTTCGATGTACGAATAATATGAACTGGAGACGGCGCAATCTGTCCAAGTATTAATTGTGCTGCTTGTACCTCAGCAATCGTCTGAGTGTCGCGCTGGCCGACGATGATCGTAAAACTCAAGAGTAATTCGACAATATTATCCCAAGAAGGCATGCCGAGAAAGGTGTCAGAGCCAACGAGCATATACCGACTCGCTGCCGGATCAATATGACGCAAATAGGCAAGAGTGTTCTCCACTCGGAATGTAGTTGCTAGTCCAGATAGGGTATGTAGGTGTGAAAACGGCTCTATAGCCTTAGCAATCTCCCGAAGACGAACTTCGATAGGACTAGCATGAGGTTTCATAGATGGTTTCGATTCTGGCATAAAATAAACATCGTCTAGTGCACAGGTTTCTACGGCAGCTCGAACAAATGCAAGATGTCCATCGTGAAGAGGGTCGAATGTTCCAGGATAAAAACCAATACGCTTCATGCTCTATCTAGTATAGCTTTGAACGGTTAGTTAGTGGTATACTAGCAACTATGAACAGTGATGTAATAGCTGATCTAAAGCAGTTTATTGAGGCAACAATTTCGCAGCAGTTAGCGAATGTTGCTACAAAAGGTGATATCCAGCAACTTCAAGGCAACGTTCAGCAACTTCAAGGCGACGTTCAGCAAATTCAACAACAGCTTAATGATCAGGATATGGTGCTACAAGAGATACAAAACGCCGTTGGTCGTACATTTAATGATCATGAGACGCGTATAACTCGGCTGGAAAAGCAATTGGCGTAACGATTATTCATTTCTCGTGTCCTTGTACCTCAACAACTCAACCTATGCGGATGTGGTGACTGCGTGAAACGCA
>JAPUDQ010000012.1 GCA_027493025.1 Candidatus Saccharimonadota bacterium
TATAAGCCAAAAATATCGCCGTTTTACTGATTGATTGTGTCCATTTCTATTTTACGACGAAGCGAGCGAAAACTAAAGCTTTGCTTTACGTTTTCCGAGTGAGGAAGTAAAATCTTTTGAGATTTTACCACGACGCGGAGCGTGTCGGCTATGCCGACCAAAAACAAAAAAGTGCGCCAGCTTGCTGGCGCTCCAAATCTCATTCCCCCCAGAAAAACAGCTGGCAGGCACTGCGCGCCGCCAGAGAAAAAACCGCCCGAATGGGCGGCAATTTCCGTAGTTCTGCTGTTTTGGTGCAATTTTACACTTTCGCGCGAACCCAGTTCCAGCGGAACGGTGAGTGAGCCGCGCCGCCTGTCCAGCGGAGCTGGACGCGCCCCACCAGCCGCCCCCTTTGCCTTTTTGAGATTTCCCCCCGCCGATTTTTTCTTTTTTAGCTGAAAAGGGGTTGGCCGGTGGTTCGCCTACTGCTGGAGCAGTAGAGGCGGCGCGGCTCTAGTCGTCACAGCCGACGCGCTACGCGCCCTTGTTTTGTAGGTTAGACAGCTAAGAGAAAGCTAAGTGATAGTCGAAATAACACGAAACACGCTATTCCTAGTAGTCTTATCTGATAGTGAATCTACCCGACCTTACGGTCGGGGAACTACGCGCCGGTATTAGATATAGCATAGGCATAGGCATAGGCATACACATACACTCACACGCCAATACTGTTCTTCATCGACTTGACGGCATTTTCATGCATTTACTCCGCAAAAAATGATATAATAACACATATGAAGCAGTCTACTAATATACCCGAAAAACTTTTAAGTCCGTATAGTCCGGCTAGCACAGAAGACAAGATTTATGAAAAATGGGAGAAGAGCGGATTATTCAATCCTGACGTTTGTGTGCGATCAGAGATTATTGATGACAGCGCGCCCTCCTATTCAATCGTTTTGCCACCGCCAAACGTGACGGGTGTACTGCACTTAGGTCATGCTACGACAGTTTCGATTCAGGATGTACTCATTCGCTATCATCGCATGAGGGGTTTTAGGACTTTATGGGTGCCTGGTACTGATCATGCTGCTATTGCTACACAATCTAAGGTCGAAAAAGATATTTCCAAGAATGAGAAGAAAAGTCGACACGATTTGGGACGAGATGAGTTACTAAGGCGTGTTGACCAATTTGCTCAAAATAGCCATGATACAATCGTAACTCAGGTACGCCGACTAGGTGCTTCGCTAGATTGGTCGCGAGAAGCCTTTACTCTCGACGACACTAGGAGCTACGCAGTTCGTACTGCCTTCAAGAATATGTACGATGCTGGCTTGATTTATCGTGGTAATAGGATTGTTAACTGGGATCCCAAAGGCCAAACGACCATATCTGACGACGAGATTGTTCATGAAGAGCGTTCTGCCAATCTTTACACCTTCAGATATTCTTCGGAGTTTCCGATTGCAATCTCTACTACGCGTCCTGAGACAAAGCTTGGAGATGTGGCGGTGGCTGTCCATCCGGATGACGAGAGGTATAAAAAGTACATCGGAAAAGTCTATGATGTTGTATTTTGTGGAGAAAACCTGCAGATAAGAGTCATTGCTGATAAGGAAGTGGACTTAAATTTCGGCACAGGAGCACTTGGCGTGACTCCAGCACATTCGGCAATTGACTGGGAGATTGGTGAGCGTCATGGTCTTCCTCATATTCAAGTAATTAATGAATATGCGAAGATGATAGTTGGAGACGCAACTATAAAGGGGAGAAAGACGGTCGAAGCGAGAGAGGCGATAGTTGCCTGGCTAAGACAGAACAGCCTACTCGAAAAAGAGGAAACAGTCACGCAGAATGTTGCAACCGCAGAGAGGACGGGGGCTGTTATAGAACCCCTTCCAAAACTACAATGGTTTGTTAACGTCAATAAGCAGTTTTCGCTTCCTTACTCGAATATAGAGGGGATTAAAAGCGGTAAGACAACTACGTTAAAGGAAATTATGCGGCACGTAGTTGGCAGCGGTCAAATCGAAATAATACCAGGCTATTTCGATAAGACGTATTATCACTGGATCGATAATCTACGGGATTGGTGTATATCGCGCCAAATATGGTATGGACACCAAATTCCTGTGTGGTATAGAGAGGATAAAATTTACTGTGGCGTAGAGCCACCGGCAGGTGATGGCTGGACACAGGATGAAGACACCCTTGACACATGGTTCTCGTCGGGTCTATGGACGCTATCGACTCTTGGTTGGCCAAATAAGACAAAGGACCTTGAGCTTTACCACCCAACATCTGTACTGGAAACGGGTTATGATATTCTATTCTTCTGGGTATCAAGAATGATCTTAATGACAGGATTTAACGCTGGCGAAGTGCCTTTTAAGCGAGTATACCTGCATGGATTAGTTCGTGACAATAAAGGACGTAAGATGTCGAAATCATTAAGCAACGGCATAGATCCAATAAAAGTTGCAGACAAGTACGGAGCTGATGCAGTAAGGATGTCGCTTATGGTTGGTGCTGCTCCAGGGACGGACATGCGTATGTCCGAGGATAAAATCAAGGGTTATAAGCATTTCTGCAACAAGCTATGGAATATATCAAGATTTGTTCTAACAATCACCGATGGAATAGAGTATTACGCTGGTTTCTCTGAATGGACAGATAATGATGTGAAGCACATACAGCAGCGGGATAGTGAAATTCAACGGCTCACAGAAGACCTCGACGCAATGAGAATTCACATCGCGGCAGATAGAATGTATCAATACGCGTGGAAAGTGTTTGCTGATCAGATTATAGAAGAGAGTAAAGAGATAATCGGAGTATTCGGTAAGGCTGGTGTAGGTACCGACAAAGAAGCACTCTCAAGATCACAGTTTCTGTTGCATACACTAAGAGCGTTACTTATTACCTTGCACCCATTTGTCCCCTATGTGACGGAAGAGTTGTGGGCAATGTTTCCGCAGTATTCATCAAGCAAGGGTAAGCTGTTAATGGTCGAGGGATGGCCGGCGACAGAGCGATGAAGATAATTTTTATTAGGCATCCAGAATCTACAAAAAACGTATCAAAGTCTTTTTCATCTCACGAGAACCAGGAGCCGCTCACCACCAAGGGAGAGCAACAGGTCGAAGATGTGACGAAAGTACTGAGAGAGAACCTGTCCGGAGGTCAAGCAATTAGTTTATACTCAGCCACAAGTTTGAGGGCTATGGCTCTATCTGACGCAATCGGACAAGTGCTAGGTATTCATGTGACTCAACAAATGGAGCTTAACTCAATTAACTCAGGAAACGTGGCCGGCCTTAACAAGAGCCAAATGGATAAGATTGTACCCGGTTACTTTCATCGAATGGAGCTCTATGAGTCAGGCGTCGTAAATGCATACGCAATCGACCATCCCGGTGAGCCGCTTGTTGAATTCGAAAGCAGATTACGTAAACTGCTGAGTAGTATAGAAGAAAAAGATGCAGTTGCGATTGTAGTTGCACATAAATCAGCAATAACAGCGGCACTAATTGATTATGCTCGAAAGGCGGGCATATACCCTGATGGATTTTTCGGATACATACCTCTAGAAACCGCTCAGTTCTCAATTGTTAGTATTGCCAATAGGGTGCCGAGGATTGACTGCGTGAACGTATCCGCCCTAGGTGCCTTTAAATATGAACGATAGCATATCGAGAGAGCAAATGTGGTTGAGTCGAGAATGGCAAGAGAAGTTTTTTGCCAGCATTAGTCGTGAATTAACCCTAAAAAGAGTATCTATTCAGGGTAACGGATTCCAGAGTATACGTATAATGCCTTGGTCGTTCGTAGGATTATTGTCTACTGATTGCGGCGATATGTATGCTAAAAGTGTAAGTAGTGTAGCCAGCTTTGAGCCCGAGCTGACGGCGGCTCTCTCTGACCTTTCTACCAGCGTGGTTGATGTCATTGCGTATTCAGGAGGGAGCGGCTGGCTTGTAACTCAAGGCTGTGATGAGATGGAGGAGAGGACAGACTTTGAATTGCTCAAGTTGGCGGTAGAACGATACGCAAAACTACAGATTAAAAGCCTGGATAGCAAAGAGCAGATAATTGCAACGGGTCTTCCGGTGATAGAACCAGGGAAATCAGCGATTAGGTATGAAAGAACCATTGAGCGGCTATCGGCGTTGCCAGTAGATCATCCCTCGCGTATAAACGAAGACGAGGCATATGCAATGAAAGCTCTTACGGACAGGGTTACTCAATCCGAAAGAATGCTGCTCGACAGTAATATACCGAGCACTATCGAGCATGGCGACCTACTTCCAAAGAATTTACTACAAACATCTGATAAACAAAGAACATTAAAATGGTTTGATTTTGGCGATGCATCGTGGAATTTCCCCTTTACATCAATCGATATGCTCACAGACAGTCATTTCTCCTTTTTGAGCGAGGAGCAGATTAGTGAAATGATCAAGCTATATCTTGATGTATGGAAAGATCACTATCCTCGCGAGCAAGATCTTCGCGTTCTGTTTGACGAAGCAATGACCCAGGCCGCCATTAGGCGTGCAGAAGTGCGGCTAGACGTGATGGAGCAAGTACCAGCTGATGCTCTTGGTGATTTGGCGTCATTCGTGAAAGATGAGTTTTTACTTATCAAGGATAAACTCGTCGCATAAAAACCTGCAGAACACCAATTCTGTGATATAATACGCGCATGGATAATTTCTTAATAGCTCAGATTATTTTTGCGATAGCAGCCTTACTCGGTGTTATTGGCGTTCAACAGAAGAAAAAGCAAAATATACTGGTATTCTTCGCGACATCTACACTACTTGCGTCTCTCGCTTTTATATTCCTCGAGGCATACTCGGGAACGATATCGCTCTTCATGATGTCAGTGTTTGCGGTTATCAGCTATCTTTTCGATAAGAAGGAGAATGCTGTTCCAGTGTGGCTGACGGTATTGTTCATTGTTATAGCAGCAACCCTTGGCTCACTGACCGTTCAGGCGGTTACGGATGTAATTCCAATAATTGCGTCTACTTTCTATATCCTAGCGATTACACGAAAGCAAGAAAGCTATGTTCGCCTACTGACGGCAATCAATCTAGTGCTGTGGGTATCTTTTGATTCCATTACGTCTGCATACGTGGCAGTCCTTACCGACGGTGCATTTGCAATATCCACAATAATTGCCATAGTAAGATATGATGTTATTCCGAAATTTAAAAAAAGTTAGTAGATAGCACGTGGTGCTAGCCACCACCGGCCAACCCCTTTTCAGCTAAAAAAGAAAAAATCGGCGGGGGGAAATCTCAAAAAGGCAAAGGGGGCGGCTGGTGGGGCGCGTCCAGCTCCGCTGGACAGGCGGCGCGGCTCACTCACCGTTCCGCTGGAACTGGGTTCGCGCGAAAGTGTAAAATTGTACCAACTTAAATGAAAAGTTAATCAAAATATGATCACATTTATTACGGGTAATCCTGGAAAGTTAGCTGAACTCACGGCCTTGCTAGATGATAAAGTCGAGCTAACGCATAAGGCGGTTGATTTGGATGAGATACAAAATTTCGATCCGCATGCGATTGTTCGTCATAAACTACGTGAAGCATATAGCATAGTGCAGGGTCCGGTTATGGTGGAAGATGTTTCAGCGGGATTAAGATCAATGAACGGTTTTCCAGGACCATTTGTAAAGTATCTATTTGAACGGATGGGCGATCATGCCTTATACGAGATTGGTGCGGAAAACGATACAGTAATAATTACGTGTACGATGGGGTACTATGATGGCGAAAAGGAAATTATTGTCGATGGTATGCAGACGGGTACTGTCACGGCGCCTCGTGGTGAAGGAGGGTTTGGATTTGATGCAACAATTGTGCCTGACGGCTACGACAAGACACTTGCCGAGCTAGGGGTCGATATCAAAAATACCATAAGCCACCGTCATCGCGCTGTCATAGCTATGATAGATGAGTTGAAAAAGCACGCTATCGTATAAAAACTAAAGGGTGAATGTGCAGACGACCGGATAATGGTCAGTTTTGACGTTATTCATAATTTCTGTTGATTTGAGCGTTACTCCACAATAGAGAGCGTGATCATAGTGACGGCCTTTTGGTGTTGTGGGATATTGAGTCGCTACTTCGCTAAACTCTTTTTGTAACTTTGGAAATAAATATAGGATTTCGGGTAGATCAATATTAAAGTCTCCCATGATTAAAGACGTATTTTGTTTAGTTAAAATTAAGTCTTCTACATTTGACAGTATTTCTGTTGCTTGCAGTGAGGGGACGGCAATATCATAGCGACGAAATGGCATGAGGTGAAGAGTTGTTATATCCATAGTATTTTCCCCGATATCGATAGTCGCTCGTACAAAGCCTTTGTCATGCATCATTTGGGTACGACCGTCCTCTAAAGTTATGGGAAGATGAAGATTGGTAAAAATACCCGTTGTTCTGCTTTTGATTGGAAATCGAGAGATGATCGCATTGCCGATTTTATAGGTATCGTCAATATGTGAAATATCAACAGTATGTTCGGTGTATGTATATTTTAAGGCCTCAGCTATTCTTTGTGCGTGACTAAAATTCTCTCGCATGTGCGTTTCCTGGAGACAAATAATATCAGGTTGAGTAGCTTTAATATAGTCAAGAATATAGTCGCTGCCCTCGTCACTATAGTTCAGGCGATCTTTACTATCGGCATGCTCCTTCAGGATTTTCCCGCCGCCGATGTTCCAGGTGAGAGTCTTAAGTTTTTTCATATTCTATTTCCTTTACAAATAAGCTGTAGATAATTATCGGAACGATAAATAGTATGAGAAGGGTTAAAAGAAAACTTAAAACTATGTTCATAATATATAGCAACTATAATAAAGACTTCGCCTCATGTAAGAATCGTAAATCTCGTTTGCGAATAAAGTGGCCTTCATAGTTTGTTGGTATGTCATTTTCAAGTAGTCGAATTGCTGCGTCGATATTGGTTACGATAACAGTCTCGGCACCCTCTTCAATCTCACTTTGTTCGAGGGAGGTCTCTACGAGTGCACCCGCTTGCTGTGCAATATAGCAAAAGGAATGTTGTTCCATTTGTTGGTTGTTTCTGAATTCAACAATTTCACCAACCTCCTGCAAGACCTTAGCGGTACAACCGACTTCTTCCAGCAGTTCTCGGCATAAAGCATCTTCAAGCGTTTCGTCTTCGTCGATGCCCCCACCGGGTAGCTTATGATAATTATAGGTTGACATCTTTAAAAGATAAATTTGTTTATTATTGCCAAGAAGCACCGCCCGCGAAGCGCTACGCTTAAACCAGTTTTTTGTATTTAAATCATCTTTTCCGCTATTAACATCAGAATCACGTATTGTTTCAATAAGTCTCATATCCTTATTGTATCAAAAATAGAGACATCCATACCTCTGTTCTAAGCATAACTATCGTGGAGGGCCAGGAGGGACTTGAACCCTCGACACCCTGCTTAAGAGGCAGGTGCTCTAACCAGCTGAGCTACTGGCCCTTGTCGCAATTCGACCTTTTGATTCGCAATAGCGTAAACACTATTACTTCATCTTTTGGTCGATTGCTCCTTTCGAACGAAAATTCATATGAATGTAATTTTCATTCGGGGTTAGTCGCAGATGCGTAATGCGCCTCTACGACAAGTTCATATTTTAGCGCAGTACCTCTGTTTTTTCAAGCTACATATCTGTTACAATAGGGTCATATGAAATTACTGTCCGGCTCAGAGCTTGTCGGCTATATCAAAGAGCGTCAAGCGCGTCAGGTTCGCGCACTTCGACAAGCCCATCATATCTACCCCAAACTGGCGATTGTGCAAACGATTGATAATCCAGTGATTGATACCTATGTTCGGATGAAAAACCAGTATGGCGCAGATATCTTGATTGATGTTGATCGATACAAAATCACCCATTCAGAAGTCGCCGCGACAATCCATGCACTAAACCTCGACGCAGATGTCCACGCAATCATTGTTCAGCTGCCGCTTGCTAACCCAGCAGAAACGCAAGAGATTGTTGATCTCGTTGCGCCCTCCAAAGACGTCGATGGCCTCGGCCAAAAACCGGACTTTGACCCAGCAACGGCGCTTGCAATCAATTGGTTGTGTGCAGGCTATAATATTGACCTCGCAAAGCACGCTATTTTGATTGTTGGGCAGGGTCGACTGGTTGGTGCGCCGCTTGCTCGAATGTGGCGCAGCTCGGGCTACGATGTGGTGACGGCTAATAGTTCGACAAATGATCTGACCACGGCATGTCAAAAAGCCAGTTTGATTGTTTCTGGTACGGGACAGTCTGGCCTCATAACGAACGCAATGGTTCGAGATGGTGCGGTAGTTATCGATGCGGGAACTGCTTCTGAGGGCGGTAAAGTCGTAGGTGACGTATCACCAGAGCTGTACGAACGTGACGATATTGCAATCACCCCGCAAAAAGGCGGTGTTGGACCGCTGACCGTTGCTGCGCTGTTTGATAATGTCATCCGTGCCGCGCAAGCTAAAAAATAGACATTGAATTAAATGTATGATTTTCGTAAATTATATTTTATCTAGTTTCAAAACACGCGTATCTTCACTTATTCTTTACCCATAAACACCCCCTTACGTTTTGTCTTAGCACAAAACGTAACAAAAAAACCAAGTCCCTATCCTTCCCTATCTCGAATCGTTTGACTGTCAAACAGAACATCCGAATCGGGATAGTCGGATGGGGGACGTATAGCTCCCTGGGGTTCGGGGCATCCGCAGCTATATCGAGAGACGATCATAGGAAAGAAACGGGATAATGCACGGCAATGAAACCCTTTTGTAAATAATAAAAGAACAATACAAAAGGGCCGGAGCCGATTCCGATAGAATCGGAATCGAAGCGGAGGTTTTGCCGTGCCCGTTTTCTTTTCCTATGGAGAATCCCGAGATAGTGAGGACAGCCCTGAGAGTATTTGGTACTTTTGCGGTCAAAAGTATATGAAATGTTTTGATTATTTTTACGAGATGAAAATATGGGTTTTTCTGTATCAACAAAAAGGAATAAAATCTCAACCTAACTTAAGCGTTGCTTTGACGCGTTCGACAACTTGTCGCGGGGTAAGGTCAGCTTTGACAATGTAACTCTCAATACCAAGTGATCGAAGATGCTTAGGGGCTTCTTCTTCGCCAAGATTCGTGAGTACGATAACCGGAATCATTTTACCCCACTCGTAGCTCCGAATTTCGGATAGAGCTTCGTCACCGGTCATACCGGGCATCTGCATGTCGAGCAAAATAAGGTCTGGCTGTGATCGCTCAACCATGGAAACTCCATCGCTACCATTTGAGGCAAGATGAACCTCAAACCCCTCATTTTCCAGCTTCATACGATACATCTGCGCAATTGTTTGATCATCTTCTATAATTGCGATTTTTACGTTACTCATGCAGCTATTATAGTATATTTTCAGAGATTATGAAACTTCAACAATTTTACCATTAGCTGTCGTGATGGTATGATCCGCGTATCCTTGTACAAGGTTGAGATTATGTGTGACCATGATAACTGATCCGCCTTTATCACAGAATTCACGAAAGACTTGTATTGTATTTTTACTATTCTCGGTGTCAAGTGCAGAGGTTGGTTCGTCAGCAAACACAAGCCGAGGTTCATGAACAAGAGCACTCATTATCGCGCCGCGTTGCTCCTCACCTCCAGATATTTCAGATGGTTTTTTGCCGAGGAGAGAAACAACTCCCAGGCGACGCGCTAATTCATTGAATCGTTCTGGTTTAAGGTTATTACCGCGTATTTCATGAGTTAATCGAATATAGTTTTCCATCGTTAGGTTAGGATGGAGCGCTGGTTGTTGGGCGATATACCCAACATGATTTGATCGGTAAGCTGCACTACGTTTTTCTTCAGGTGTTTGAACAAGTATTTTTCTAGTAATCCATGATCCAATGTGCGCGACTCGTCCAAGTGATTGTTCGCCAGTAACTGTAAACATCGGTTCGCCTTCATGGTAGTGGATTACTGAGCCCTCCGTCGGTGTGACAAAGCCAGCAAGCATATTCAAATAGGTTGATTTGCCACTTCCTGACTCACCAACGATAGCTGTAAGTCCTTGCGATATTTCGATTGTATCTGGAGCGTCTAGGACAATTTGATCTCCATAACACTTCTTGAGTTCTTGCGAAACAATGACAGTGCTAGGTGCTATTTCGGGCCCAGTATGTTCTAGAGATGTTTGAGTGCTCATGCTTGCATACCTCGCTGTGCAGGGTTTAGCTTACGTATTTCGGACGGAGCAACGGCGCCGAGAGCAAGCCGCCCCACACCTGCCGCAAAGCCATACATCGTTAAGAATGTTAAGATATTGGGAGCGATGTTTACCGCACCAGGTGTGCCGGTGGCAGTAACATAATCCATAGCCACAACGAATGGAGTTGCATATAGTGCGGCAAGCGCTGCTTCGCGGCTGCTGCGAATGTAGCTAATACGGGCAATATCTTTATTCGACATGCCATTTGCCGAGAGCATACTGTTAGTAGATCGGTTGTTCGCGAAGTCTGCTTTTGCTTTGTTTGCAAGCATACCGGCTGCGGCCATTGCGACTGCACCGGCAAATATCAGTATAATTCCGTTTGAATTATTTTTGCTTGTCCGGTCGGTTTCATGAATAAAATCAGCCAAGGTTGACTTGCGAACGCGAGAGTTGATATTAGTAGTAGAACTAAGTATGTCGCTATCTTTCAGGAAGCGATCAATCTCTTCGCTTTTGTTCCCGTTTAGTGCTAGAAGGTTATATGGCTGTTCTGGATTGGAGGCGAAACAACGGGCGTATGAGTCGTTAGTCATGATGATTGGAACGGTATTCGGTCCAGAATTATTGAGTGTATCTTTAATAATGAAGTTACTTCCCGCCATGGAGAACTTGTCGCCGGCTTGGCCTAGCGCCGATGCAGCGCGGACAGGTACTTCGTTACAGGTTTTGTCGGCATCTGGAATGCCAGCTACTTCTGCGGGGAAGCTCATAGCGACGCTCAGGATTTTTGGTTCTTTACCAGGGGTTGCATTCTTGGAGTCTTTTTCTCGGATTGCGCTATCCCATGAATAGCGAATAGGAATCATGTTGACATCGTATCGGCCAGTTGCATGGAGCTCTGCAAGCTTTTCGATTGTTTGATTCGATAGGATGGGGGTGGTTGCTAACTCGGGTTTACCGCTATTAGAGAGAATAGTCGTATCTGGAGGAAAACCCTCGGTGAGCGCGCTAAGTGCATTAGCTTGCGCTCCGCCAACACCATTTCCGATATCACCTGAAAAGCCAAACATGCCTGTTGCAAGTACCGTTAGTCCTGATGCGGTAACTGTTTTAAGTTTACCGCCAGATTTACCTTGTACTGCTAGATTGTTCAGGGCTCCTTCGCTAGGGCTTATGGCTATCCGTATCCGACGGATGCCCATATTTGCAAGCGCAACGCCGCCAAGAATGGCAACTCCATCCATAGCCCCTTTGTATAGTTCTGCAAAATCATCTGAAGGAGTTGCTTCGTCGTCGATATTGAACTTTAGTCGATCCGAAAGAATTTCTGCGCTATGCTTGGTCGCCTGATACATGCCTAAAGCAGCGGTAAGAGTTAGCATACTGCCCGCAGCGCCACGTACCACACGTTCACGCATACTCATTGGGTGTGCAGGACGGCTCGTATTATTAATTGACAATACATCTCTAGGGGTGAAGCCTGTAGATTCAGAATAAGTCTCTGCCATATAAGTGCAATAATATCATAAAAGATATAAAATGTCGATAGTCACTATCGCAATTATTTCAAACAATGTTTATAAGTAGATTATGATAAAATGTATTAACAACAATAACATGCAGATATCAAAACAACTTAGAGTCAAGACTATTTATATAGGTGCAGCGCTTGCTGCGGTGCTGTATAGTTCATGGTTAGTTGGGTATTTTGTAAATCCGTCGGTTGCACTAAAAGGTACGGCAAGCGAACTAGCGGCATTCGGACAGCCTTGGCGGTTACTATTTGTGGGGTTGGATATTGCGACATCAATCATATTACTTTTTATCGGTATAATGCTCATAACTTTAATAAAGAGGCGTCTCCATAAACTTGTAGCTGCTCTTTATATGGCGTTTGCTTGCGGAGTATTTCTTACGGCGATATTCTCTCTTAACTGTGTTTCAGTCCAAGCTGTCTGCTCTCATGCGGGACATATAGAGCGGATGCTCGTCCACATAACCATAGGCACTTGTGGTCTATCTGCACTCTTTATAGCAAGTATGGTTGAAGTTAATATTGCACGTCAAAATTCCATCGTAAAGAAATCATCAAAATTCCTATACATAGGCGCTGGTCTTGGACTACTGAGTCTGGCGTTGCCCGCACTTATGTATCAACCGTATCTTATCGCCGGTGTGCAACGAGCATTTCTGGTTATAGTTGCTTACGTTATTTGGCTGATACCAACTACGCTCCTTTCCATAATTTCCGGACAAAAAGAAACAGAGTAAATGATTCATCGTATCTTACTTATTAACTTCACACCTGTGTGGAGCTGGTTTGCTATAAGTAGGTATCTTAAATTGACATTTTATTGTCTATATGCTATAATTCGCAAGAATACTATTTAATGTATATAAGCCTCATATGCTAAAGCCTAACCCGATTTTTTCAACTGAGTTTGCCCGGTCTTCAGATGATGATATCTTGAGACCAATACCAGCTAATGATAATTGTATCGTTGTTTCTCCTGGTGACTCGTCAGTTCCGATGGCAACGCGAAGAGATTCTAATATACTTGTTCCTCATTTTAACAAAGGTCGTCCGGACGTATATACAAAACGGGGCGTCTTGCTTCCGTATATTGAGGGTGAGGATATTTTTGAAGGTCACGAAAAAGCAAAGCAATTTATTGGCATGTTTGCGATCAATGGGAATATCGCCCCAGGCATGGCTTATGCAAACATCGCTGCCCAGCAACTTCGCGGTCGTGTTTATGAGAACCTCGGGTGGATTGAACCAGATAAAGTTGGTTTTGACGGCAGGGAAAGTGACGAGTATGACGCTCGCTCCGTTCAGATTGGAGTCGTTCAGAATAGCGAATATGGCCCTCTTCTTCATGGGGGTGTGCGGTTGATATTATCACAGCCTAACGAGCCTCTGCCTGTTGAGGAGAAATATGGTTTTACCGCAAATGAAGGTGCAACCGAACTTTCACGGCTTATTTTTCAGCATCCCGATAAGACGATTCGTGCTGCCGGACAGGTTGCGTGTTTCCGAGCGATGATACGTGTTGGTTTGGAGCTTGATTATAAAGTTGCATATGGAATGGTTGAGCCGTATCTTCCAAACCTATTAGCTAAGCGCAAGCTTGCGCATAAGATGCTTTCTGATTTTGAGCCAACGCCAGAATATGGCAATTCAAATAATGCGCTTCTGTTTGTTGACCCTCATGAACTACTAGACAGAACAAAGCCGTGGAAGGGCGGATCGCTTGCTACATATTTGTTCTTCCGTATTGCACCGAATAGCAGTCTTGGGTATTATCGAGATAATCTATGTTTATTCCGTGAAGGATCGCAGAAGGGCACGGATGATTTGATTGAACGGCACCGCCGCAATAATCATCCTGATCCCGACCCCAAACAGTATCCGGTACCGTCAGCTGCATAATGTAACAAAATCGATAAGGATGTACAGATATGTCACGAACAATTGAACTACCAGGAATGCATGCCGATCATGCCGTGCAGGGCGACTGGATAGAGCATCCGCCCGTAGGTTTGGTTTTACCTAACGATGTTCGTTCGGAGTTTTACGAGCGTCCATATGGATTCTATTCCTATGCGTTGAGACAAGCATGGATTGATTCCTCGCTTCGGTTTGCGGGTGTGGGCGGTGGCGGACTTGCGGCTGTCGTACAAGCGGCAAAAGAAGGTTCATGCGACATTGCAATCGCAGATCCTGAGAAGGTTGAGAACTCAAATATTGGCCGTATACCTTATCTGAAGCCAGGAGATGCTGGCAAATATAAAGTTGATATAGCCGCTGAGCTCATCACAGAAATGAACCCGATGGCTACCGTGCGTATTTACGGCGATGGAATAAATCCGAAAAATGTCGAAGAATTTCTTGGTTATGATGCTGATAATAAAGGATTGACAATAGCCTATGATGAGATTGAACTGAGAGAGCCAGGCGTTGCGAGGCTATTTCATAGAAATGCTCGGTGGTTTGGTAGATACGTCATCTCGGCAACGGACGTTGGACGCGGGGGAACGGTTACAGTCTATGATCCGCAAGATCCCGAGAGTACGTTTGAGCGTTACATGGGTGCGGATATAAATGATAGCGATGAAGAATACGTCCGAAAAGTTAATGACATAAAACTACCTACTATTCCATACGTACCGGACAATAGTTCGTGGGGGACATTCAGGTCTATCATGAAAGGAGCATCCGCTCCGACAACACTTCGAAGCGTAAATGTGGCGACAACGCTTTTGCTGGATGAAACTGAACGGTTAATGCAGTTACATATTTGTGAACGCGGCGCATTACCACCAACATTTTCGCCGAACATGCATGTCGTCGATCCTAGCCGAAACGTTGACTATTATACGGATCGTCCGAGACGTACGTTTATGCGCCAGTTCGGAGGAGCAGTTCTCAATACGTTACGTGGCCAAGGTTCTACTGCGGCATACACGATGAAAGAAATACGAGGTCGGAGGGCATATCGTTTAGCCCATATGCAACAGGCTCAACGTGAACTAGGCCGATAAGCTAACTTGATACATAAGCCTATAGTATCGAAGGGCTGATTACTTCTACACCCAACTGTAGTACAATAACCATAAGATGTTCAGCGACACATACTTTTGGTTGACGGCTATTGCAGCTATTGCAATGCTGAGTATTGGGCTTGTTAGCTTTATTCGTGATAGTAAAACGTCAGTTAATCGAACATTCATATTGATGGTGCTTGCAGTTGTTGGTTGGATTATTAGTAATTATCTGAGTAACTCAGGGGAAATTGGGTACGACGGTGCGCTATATGCCAACTATGCTCTGTTTGGATTTAGTTATTCAGTTGGCCTGTTGCTTGTGAGATTTGTAATACTGTATACCGAAGACAAAAAGTTTCATCAGATTTATCGGCATTTGCAGTTAGTGTTATGGCTGATTGTCCCATTATTTGCGTCGCCTTTAGTTACTAAAGGCATTTATCGAGAAGGCTCTGTCTATAACATTGAATTTGGCCCGCTTATCGGAGTGTATGCAATTTTATTGATGAGTAGTATGGGATTTAGCATGTACATCTTGCGTCGTAATCGTCGGCACGTCGGGCGCTATGAGAAAAAGCGTATTGCAACCATGTTCGTAATTATAGCTACCTGCGCGCCATTGATTATTTTGACACAGTTTTTGCTGCCGGCAACGACTGGGTGGTTTGGACTTACAAACCTAGGGGTATTACCGATTTTTGGCGTTGTGTTTGGGTTGTACTATGGTATTGCAAAACATCGGTTATTTAACGTAACACCGTCGTTTACGCGTTCATTGGTATACGTCTTGACGGTTAGCTTATTAACCTTTATCTATCTTTTATTATCGACGGCTGTCTCAATGATTGTTGCTGTGCAGCAAAGTTGGTTGATTCACCTACTTGTCAATGGGACGTTAATTTTGACATTACTTGTCGGATATCAGCCGCTTTTAAAACTCTTTCGGCGTATTACTGATAAGGTATTTCTGCAAGACATGTATGATCCAAAGGATATTTACGATAGGTTGAATGCCAAGCTTGTCTCAACCATTGATCTCCGTAAGATGTTGAGAGATACGGCAATATTTTTATCTGAAGCGATGAAGTTGGAATATATGGTATTCGTGCTTCATAGCAAGGATGCGGGGTATCGTGAGTTTGGGTCAAAGAAATATGCTGGTTCACGCGAACTTCAGCGATATTTCACGACACACCCAGTGCTTAAGCGACAACCTGTCATTATTACTGAGGATATTTCCAAGACAGATCAGCAATTGCTAACGGTGCTTGAAAAGGAAGATGTCGCAGTCGTAATTCGCATGGATCTTAAACATATCAGTTACGCCGAGTCTATGAATTTTGTTATTGTTGGTCCAAAGCGCAATGGCTATTCATACTCTAGCGAGGACAGGCGTACTCTTGAAACAATTGTCAAAGAGTTGGCGCTTGCAGTGCAGAATGCCCTACAATATGAAGAAATTCGACAGTTCAACATTACATTGCAACAAAAAGTGGATGACGCGACAAGTAAACTTAAGGCGTCCAATGATCGACTGAAGAAACTTGATGAAACCAAAGATGACTTTATGAGCATGGCATCACATCAGCTGAGGACACCGCTGACGAGTATCAAAGGATATATCAGTATGCTGATGGAAGGTGATATGGGTAAGGTAACGCCGATGCAGCGGAAGGCGCTTGAGGAGGCGTATAATTCGTCGCAGCGGATGGTGTATTTGATTGGTGACTTTTTGAACCTGTCACGGCTACGAACGGGGAAGTTCGAGCTCGAAATATCTGAGGTGTCGCTACCAAGAATTATTCAGGAGGAGATAGCGCAGCTTCGGGCGACCGCAGAATCTCGCGGAGTGCGATTGATATACGATGCGCCGGTAACGTTTCCTACTATCTGCGTTGATGAGACGAAGTTGCGGCAGGTGATGATGAATTTTATTGATAACGCGGTGTACTATTCGAAACCATCGGGTGGACGGATAATGATTGTTCTTGAGCATGACCAGGAGTCTGTTTCCTTTCGGGTCGTGGACAATGGTATTGGCGTTGAAAAAGCCCAACAAAAACATCTCTTTACGAAGTTTTATCGCACACCGTCCGCGCGCAAAGCTCGGCCAGACGGAACAGGCATCGGGCTTTATATGGCTCGAAAGGTTATTGATGCTCATGGGGGCACGGTGATATTTGAGAGTCAAGAGAATATTGGCAGTACGTTTGGCTTTCGTTTGCCGATAGTGGCGGCGATCGACACACAAAATACACCCCAATAGTGGGGTGTATTTATAATGTGAGGCAGCGGTCAAACTGGCTATTTCTTTAGCATAGCAGATTTTAGTGCGCTGCGCGAGCGTACGTAGCTGCTTATACCTAGACCGAGCGCGCTCGACCCGAAGAGACCGCCAACAATCATCTCAGGACCAGTGCTTGCAATTGTTGCGGGTGCCGCTGGTTTGGGAGGTGTTGGGGTTGTGGATACTGGTGGTTTGCAGTCATCGGTACTACGAGAGTACTTGGTGCTGTCAAACGCTGTTTCTTTGATTGTTGCAACTTGTTTGTCACTGAGGCGACAGACGTTAATATTCTTACAATCATCAAGATTTTTGGAATATTTCTTGTTGTCGAACTCGCTCTCTTTGATAGTTACGATCGTACCAGATTTGAGGTCACAAACCTTGATCTCTACTGGAGGTGTTACTGGAGCAGGCTCAACCGTAAATGGTTTTTTACAGTTGTCGCTTGTAGCAGATTTTTCAGTGCCGTCAACCTTGACAACGACATGGGCTTCTACGGTGTATGAGCCGGGAGCTGTCTGCGTGTAATCGCGGTTTGTGCCACGGTAGATTTCTTTGCCAGCTGCGTCACGAATGACATAGTCGATACGGACGAAATCAACATTCTCTGCGGTGTATTTGGTATCAAAACTGAACTTGGTACGCTCAATTTTGTTGACCGTTAATGCGTCACAACTATAGTTGGCGACAGGTTTTGGCGTATCACACGTCTTAGTAACCGTGACATCTGCATCATCCGTAACATATTCGGTATCCGTCTCTACCTTGGCAATATTTTTCAGGGTGTTGACACCACATGCTGGAAGGCTGGCGTTGTCAACGACTTCGGCTGAAAAGGTTACGAATGCATTGGCATCTTTGGTGTATGATCCAATGTTAGACCCGGTAGAAAATAGTTTTTCATCGAGCTTTAGCGTATTTGGATACTGGTAGTTGATGTTTTGCATCTGAGCACTACCAGCAACGTATTTGAGACCGGCAGGTAACTGATCCTTGATAACAACGTTTTCAAGAGTAGTTGAGCCAGTGTTTTTGAAGGCGATACGGTAATCGACTTTGTCGCCAGGATTGACGCTAGCAGTCTGACCGTAGGTGCCACCAGCTTTACGGACGTCTTTGACGAGGGTAAAATCGGTTTTCTCGGCAAATTGTGGTTTGACCTTGAATGTCAATACACCGCTGTATTTGAAACAGCCAGGTACATTGCCATCTAATTTGTCATACCCAAGAAGTGCGCCAGCGCTTGTCACAAGACTGTCGCCTAGTTTGAAGCCGCTTGGGTTTGCATTTGTTGAGTACTCAGCACTACCGGCAACGTATCGCAAGTTAAACTGCTGATTACTCTTGAGGATGACCTGATCCCATACTTTCGCAGGTTTTGCGTTATCAGCACTGACGAAACCGTCGATCTGTACACTCGTACCTGTGGTAGTGGGGATGTTGACCATAGCTTTGGTGTTGGTTGCCGTGAGGTTAAGGTTGTCGGCTGCATTGTTGTGAACATAGAGACGAACCACATATTCTTTACCTGGCTCAACCGTTAGTTCATCGCGCCAATCACCAGGGTTGGTGCTGGCGGCATCTTTTGCGATAACGAAGTTTCGTTCATCGCCGTAGTTTGGGTTGTTTGTTATGGAGTTAAACGTGACATACGATGCTGGTTGTTCGATCGTAAATGTTGGACGATCAGGACCCCATGCAAATGTGGCTGCTGCGTACGTACCAGCCACAAACGTTGCAGCTATCAGTGCAACCTTCTTGGGCACATATCGTAGTTTGGTAAGTATATTCATACCTATCCTTTCATACCTAGTTAATATTTTGTAATCTTCGGGCCGAGTTGTTAATGTCCTTCAGGAGGAGATATCAGGAAGCTTGTGTCAAATCATGTCATCTCATATAGATTAGTGTGTCGTCCTAGGGCGACACATCGTAGTGATGGTCGCCCTAGGGGGCGGATTGCTTTGAAGCGGGGGTCACCCCGGCCCCCGTGTGGGGGGGAGGGGTGTCGGTACTAGCACGCCGGGTTGTTCGGGTTTGGACAGACCGGCGTGTAGCTGCTCGTTGCCGTCGGAGTAGGCGGCGCGGGCGGTGGCGGAGCTGGGCGCGGAGCCTGCGTGATCGTCGGTGCGACGGTCCGTGCAGGAGCCGGCGGCTCTTGCCGGACAGGCGGTGGTGCAGCTGGCTCACTCGGCTGCTGATGTGAGGGGACTGCCGACTGGGTCGGCAGGACCCGCTTCTCCGGAGGGAGAGACGGGTTCTTGTTGACGTCCTCGCCGGGCTTCTTCGGGGCAAGCCCCGGAGTAGTAGTGCTGGGCGTCGGAGTCGGCTCAGGATTCGGTCCGGGTGTCTGGTCGGTGGGGCCAACCGGCACACCGGGATGGTCTTCCGTCCAAACGAAGTTCCCGCACCGGGTGAGGACGATCGTCTTCGTTCCATCTGGGTGGGTCAGGACGATCGCGGTGCGATCACCCGTAACGCCAGCCGTCGAGTTCTTGACGATACCGCCCTTATCTCCACCGGTGTTGGTGCCTGTGGAGGAGGCTTGACCAACCGAGGTCTGTGAGGCCTCGATGATGCCCTGAACCTTCGTTGCGAGCTCTCGCCCGGACTTCGTCCAGCAGCCGCTGCTGTCGCGTAGGCTGTTGGCGTCGTAGCCAGCGTCTGTCAGCTTCTTCTCGATAGCATAGCCGCTGACGAACACGGGGTTCGACTTGGCCTGCTCGATCATCTTGGCCTTGGCGGCCGTCGGATCCTTCGGGATTCCTCCCAGGATAACCTGGTAGGTTTCGTTCTGTCGCCAGCCATCGGCTTTGCCGTACTCACACGGCACAGGCTTGGTGGTGACGGACGGGCTGGGGGAAGGACTCGGCGAAGGCGAGACGACGACGGCCGCGGGTGCGGTTGGGTTGCCGAACTGCCAGCCAAGTAGACCGGCCGCCGTAGCCAGGAATAGTCCCATGGCTACGGAGATGAAGGCGAGAGCAAGGCTCTTGCCGATCATCCAGATAATGCCCCCGAAGAGGATGAAGAGCAGTACCAGCCACTTGAGCCAGTGCCAGTCTCCATCAATCCAGGCGATCGGGGTGACCAAGAGAATCGCCATGAGCAGCAAGAAGCTGCCATAAGCGATCCCCCTTGTCTTCAGAGATGGTCGTGTGGGTCGTCCCGTCAGCGAGACGATAACTCCAGTGGCGGTCGAGATGATGTACCACCACCATTCGGTGGCGGTCACGTGATCTTGTCGGATCACCATGAGTAGCAGCCCAATAAGAGACATGCCATCGATGATGATCGTGTCAATCGCGTTCGACGTCTGAAGACGTCGATTTCGCGCTGTGGTACTCATGTCTTCTCTCCTTTCCCCGCGGGGAATGTGTGGGGCGGGCGCCCCGATGAAAGGGCACGCGCCCTTACTGTCCCAGCGGATCCAGGACAGCATGACGAACGGCATAGGATTTATACCACGCGTCATGCTGTCCTTAGGTAAAAGGAGTATTACTTCAAAGCTATACGCATATGCATGCGCGAGACAACTGTCTACAAGCGCAGCGTTATGCTCACGAGAGGTACGGTCATGGGCATAACGCTGCGCTCACGCATAAAATCCATACTAATTGTATGGGATATATGAAATAGCATGATTTGACACATATCGATGCCTCGCAGAAGCGTCGATATGCTTCCCTGATTATTAACGTGCCTCGTATGCCCGTATACAGCAATAAGACATAATCTCCCATTTGTATACGTTGACTCTATCAGTTTACAATATTATTGCGTATATGTCAATATTTTTGGTCTAAACCACCCCACACCTCATCCCATACCCCATAACACCAGACCGTAGGCCTGT